>NZ_JBPEHH010000177.1:0-5252 GCF_054177595.1 Haladaptatus ordinarius
AGCGAAGTCAGCAGCGATGTAATTGCATCCGGGGAGAGTCTCATACAACCTCCCCTTCGCTCTACGAGTTCAGGTAGCCGTCGGCTTGCGATTTAGCCTCTTAACCGAATACGAATGGGGTCGAAGCCTTTCGCGTAGAGGACTGCTTGCGCCGCATGAAAACACGCGTAGTACAGCCGATTTACGACGGCTGTATCCGATCCGCTTCCTTCCTGGAGAATTTTTGCGTCGGCAAGAGCTGTTTGGGCTTGTTCGAGTTCTTCGCCAACATACCCATCCTCAGGCATACGAGCGTCCTTCGGCGAGTACGTGCTTGATGAATGGATGATTTTTCCGTTCGGCAAATCGTACTGCCGTTTGGACGTGGACGGATACAACCACGGAGTAGTCGAGTTGCACGTCGTACGCGAGATCCCGGAGGTCGTCGACAATTGACTCGTCAGTAACAATCACGAAGATATCGACATCGGAGTCAATTCCGCGGGTTTCTCCGCGGACGGTGCTGCCGAAGACGATGAGATCCTCAATCCGATCGCCGAACACGTCATGAGCAGCTGCTGCAAACGCCTCTGCAGCTTGCTCGTGGGGTGACGGATCTGCATCGGTCATATCTCTAGGTACGTGGGCGAGACATGCTAAATGTTCGCCTCTTTGCAGCCGGGAAATTCCATAGTTGTCTGGGACAAATCGTAGAGAGCGCGTCAGTGCGACCGACAGAAGGGGACGAACAGATCTCACTCTCTGCGTTTGCGACTCGGGTTTCCGATCGAGTAGAGATTCAACTCGGAACACGTCGATATGTTCTCACTCACGCCGTACGCGACTGACGCTACTGTGAGGCGCGGATTACACCGTTGTAATAGAGGGGGATCGCGTAAGCGACCCCCTCCGTTTCGCAGAAATAGACGCAGAAATAGACATACTCCCCAGTAGCCGTACAACCGTTACCACCATGTGTCACCGGGTAAGCGGTGTGAATCTCGTGTGGTGGTGCCGCCAAGATGGGGGTTCTTCGAACCCCCGTGATTACAACGCTATAATCAGCGCCCTCCGTTCCCTCCCGCGTTTGCTTCGTGGGCTCGCATCCACCCGGCGAGGTCGGGATGGGCAAACGTAATTTCGATGTGGTGGCCCCCGACACCCATGGCGTCATCCACGGACAGCGTCCGTGACTCCTTGTAGGTCACGCCGGGCACCCGTTCGGCCATCTCCTCCATCACCCGATAGCCGTCGTTCTTGTACGCACAGCCGTAATGCGTCGCGACTTCTCGATAGCCTAATCGTGCGACCATCACGTCATTCGTCTTGGCGACATTCTTCGCGTGCTCAAGGACGTCGAGATATTTGTCCTCGATCTGCTGACTCTCGGCGCGCTTCTCACGAAAGTTCACGAGTTCGGTATTCTGTTCCGATCGCTGGACTGTCTCGAAGAGCTGGCGGCCTGCATTCGAGCGTTCTTCGACGAAAGTCGGAAACCATCGGAGTGGCAAATCAAATCCTGTAATGAAACAGAGGTTTAGATCAGTCTAACGCAACATCAGTTGGGTCGATAGTAACGAATTCGCCATTCTGTCGTGCAGATTCGTATGCTGCTTCTGTGACTGCCGTCACGCGAAGCCCGTCAAGAGCTGTTGCTGGTGGGCTCTCTCGGTCACGAATCGACTGAACGAATGCCTCTGCTTTGTTCGGGAGATCGCCACGATCAAGCCGAGGAGAATATTCACCGCTCGTGGAATCGATTTCTGTAAGTTTGTTCGGCTCCCAGTCCTGACTCTCGAGATAGATGGCGCCTTCCTCGTCCCACATGTGAATGTGCTCACGCATGCAGGGTGTCTCACCGGAGCAAACGACCGTCGCTGTTGTTCCTTCCTCGAATCGGATCGTCACATGAGATCGACCGTCAACGCGCTGCTCGTTGTCGACAAAGTCCATTTCGGCGGACACTGCGGTCGGCGTAAGACCCGTACTCCAAAGAATTGAATCGAGAATATGGCTGCCTGTGTCATAGAGGTATCCTCCACCGGAGAGATCGGGATTCGTCCGCCACGCATCGCTGAAGCGGTCAACCCAGTTCTGACTGACCTCTGCGGTTATCCACTGCGGGATACGTCCCTCTTTTTCCAGGGTATCTCGTGTTTTGACGAACGACTGGTACAGGTGCCGCTGATATCCGACCATCAGCACTTCGTCTCGGGCAGTATCTCGTTCGACAAGGTCGCGAGCATGATCAAGATCTGTCGTCAGGGGCTTATCACAGAGAACATGCAGATCGTGCTCCATTGCTGTGAGCACTTGCTCATAGTGGAGTGTGTGCGGCGTTCCAAGCAACACTGCATCGAGGTCTTCTGACTTCAACATCGCTTCGTAGTCCTCGTAGCGGGCTTCCTCTGGGACTCCGAGTTCCTCCCCAGCTGTCCGCAGAGTTTTGCTGTCTATATCCACGACGGCCTTGACCTCAGCAGTATCCAGTTCTCCGAATTGACTACCGACAGTTCGTCCAATGAAACCACCACCGACAACACCGACGGACACTAGCGGCTTTGATTTATCTAATTCTTCCTCTAATTCTGTATTAACTGCCATCCTTAGATAGTAGTTATACGGCTGGCAAAAACCTACTGACCCGAGCTATCATCTATGATTATGATGTTCTTCTCATTTATAGGACACCTGATCATATTGGATGAGATAATTCTCTGGCGTTCCAGATTTACCAGCTTGTCTATTCCGAGACGATAGAGTGAACTTAAAACAGATCCCAATCGATCCGAATCAAAAAACCTAGACCAAGAAGTGACGCTCCGATAACGAGAAATCCGAGGAGCGAAATCGTCCGTGACGCTGATCCGGACTGTTGGAAGGGAAATGAAACTCCAAGCAGAACAAGCAACACGAGATTCAAAGTGAACAGAAGGCGCCAGAAACTCATTGCAGACATGTCTTTTAAGCTGATGGTTAATCTAATTTGATGGTTTCGGCATGATAGTCTTCGATAAATGCTCCTGATCCACCTACTGTAATCTTGTCTCCCTTACTCGTCTCGACGACCAATCCGTTCTCGACGGGGAAGTCTCCTGTTTCAGGTTTGACAAGGCATTGATTCGAATCTAGTATACGGCCCGTGATCTCTTCGCCGCTTTCTGTCATTATTGTAGTCAATGGTTCGGTACCTTCGTGCAGATGGAGTGTCGCCTGCAATACTGCATTGCGAGCCGACTGAAACCGATACGGAAGCTCACCAGGTTTCATCACGTAAAGTTCCGAAGCGATCGGCCAATAGCTCCCGATGAGTGACCCAAGCACGGAACCGGCGAGATGCTCTTCTGAAAGCGAAACGGCAGTTTCGTCGGCATGGATCCCTCCAAGTAGTTCGGCATCACCGACAATCGCAGTCTGATCATCGACTGTCGAAATAAAGGGTGCCTTCTCCTCCCATACACGGACTACGCTTGCATTCCCGTTGAATCGAGCGGGTGCAATCGACTCTGGTTCTGCATCCGTATACAGACATGCTACGAACACATTTCGATCGACAGCGCTCGTTAATTCGGCTTCTATCTCTTTTTGCTCCGACAGTGGAAGGGAGAGGAACACTTCGTTTTGTGCACTGCGTATATGCTCACGAAGGTGTTTCAAGGCGGTCTGGCGGGATTTAATCGTTTGAAAACGGGCTGTCTGTGGCTCTGTCTTTTGGTATTTTTGCTCAAGTGACGGTGCCAAAGATTGGATTCGGTTGGATAGATCGGTAATAGCTTCCGTTGGGGGGCATTTCGTCGTCATAGCGGGCGAGTCGTTGCAGTGGGAGAAAATCGGCCGTCGAATGGGCAACGCTACCACCGCGACCGAGCGTATCGTCTTCACTGGGGAGTCGGAAGTAGGTCTTGCCGTCGTCTTTGGTGAAACGTTCGAGTTTGCTTCCTTCGACGCTAATTCGGTCTTCTTCGACGTTTCCCGCGAGCAAATGTGCGCCTTTCTCGAACTCCGATGGGCTGTTGCCTTGTCTGTCTTGTTCGCTAATTCTTTCGTGGAGGCTACTCAGGTAAAGACGTATCAGCGGCATCGTCAATGAGTGAGTATGCTTTCTCGCGGAGATTTCCGGTCATGTGGAGCCCGTGCGAATCAACACGGTCGACGAGTTCCCGAGCGTCTTGAGGAGGAAGCCCCTCGTCGACAGCTCGTACGATAACGCCAATGGTTCCGGTGACCGTTGCCCCTAGTCCCCGAGCCGTAGTACGGACACGGCGATCATCGGAAATGACACCGATCGATCTGTCATCGTTAGTGTAGGCAAGGACGGCAGCGATCAGATGGACGTCGCCATTTTCGGTAGGCTCTCCGAGGACCTCTTTTGCCTGGTTAATTCGGTCGTGAACGGCAGGGTCATCAGTGCGGACCTCGTGGTTGTTGACGAATCGGGTGAGATTCGTTTGAGCGGGTTCGGTCGTGACCTCGGCTCCAACGAGTGGGAGGATGACGAGATCGCCTGCAACGTTCGTGAGGAGGTTGAGTTCGCCGATGGTGCCGAGAGAGATGAGCGTTGTGGCATCGATGAAGACCTGCATCATAGCTCGCGGGCGGCCATAGCGTCCGCGTCGAGATCATCAGGGGAAAGCTGGGAGGTGAGATTCCGTTCACGGGCGATTTCGAGCCACTCGGCGAGGCTCACACCAGCGAGACGCGCTGCCTGATTGACGGAGATTTCTCCCGACTGATACCGTTCGATGGCGACGCGTCGCCGGAGTGACGTGAGGCCTTCGGAGAGAGCTTTGCGAATAACTGTACTCTTGTCTTCTTCGAGGAGTTCGATGACTGCTTTGAGTTCGTCTTCATCATCCTCTGGGATGCGGGCGCTGATCGAAGGCATGTTTACATCTTAGTACGTTGTATCACATAACAGTTTCTCTCAAAGAGGCTCACCGGTCTTGGAATGCCTGTTCGACAGTTATGTTCCAGTTCATTCGCATCGAACGACGAGTAATCACCTTATTCCGCCTCGCTTCTCTCGTGAGTTTCCACCAATAAAACTGTCATATAAAAAAGTCTATGTCTGAATCATTCATCCTCTTGACACACTCGTGTTCGAGAGTGGATTAGTAGTTAGTATTACCTACTAACACAGACGCACTCCAATTCCTAGTGCTTCGTCAACCATAGATTGTTAAGAGACAATCTGTTAGAGAGGAGATGGTAAACAAGGAGTATACGGTTGATCTTTCAGACGAGGAACGCACCGAGCTCGAATCGTTCGTCTC
>NZ_JBPEHH010000178.1:0-5205 GCF_054177595.1 Haladaptatus ordinarius
CCGTAAGAACAGTGTCTGGATGGTAGAGAAATCTCATAATCACCCATCCAGACGCTTCCTGAGAATCTAACCCCGTCAGTCGTGACTATCCACTGACTCGATGGGAAGTACCGAGTATGCAAACAGCGAAGTCTGTACGACCTCCAGCCAATCGTGGAGGCAAAAGCGCGGGCAAATCACGCGGATCTCGCGGTGACGCTCATCCACGAATACACCTGAAAGCCACAGAAGACGCGAGCTTCCTCGCCCTACAATCTTGTGATCGGGCCTGTGTGCTCACGAAGATGTGGGACCGTACAGCCGCTCATCGGTCTCCTTAGCGTGCGGTATTCCCTGAGGTACCTCAAGGAGTTCGAGAGGCAGCCTCCACACCACTCAACAATACACGTAGGTCGGGAGGGCACCGATCAAAACGGAGTCCGTCGCACCGATTGCGCTGAACCGCTCCTCGAAATAGTTGGGGGGCTGTCAAGAGAAGGGAAGTTTTTGTATTCTGACTGCGTATTGTACATGGACATGGAGGTGTCCATGAACATGTCGAACACGGATGGCGACACAAAAGTCGTTCAAACCGAACTCAGTCCTGCTGAATACGCCCGATTTCGCCGTCTCGCACAGGAGGAAGATAAATCACTGAAAGAGGCACTGCGCGAAGCCGCTGCCGAATACATCGACGCCCATGACGCGCCAGACCCGAGTGATCCGCTCTTTGCGGTCGCCGATGAGATGGCCGCACTCAATGAAGGCCGACGCGGTGAGCCGCTCGCCCCGGACGAGCTTGACGACGCACTCTACGAGCGCCCACACAGGAATGACCATGAGTGACGAGGACGACTCGCCGGCCGTCCCGCCGGGGTTCGCGCCACCAAGGCAGCGAGCGACACCGCTCTTTCTTGATACAGGCGGCTTGTATCCGTACTTTGATACCCAGTCGCCAGTCACAGAGGCAGTGACGCAGTTTATGCAGGCGCTGCCGGAGTTATCCTATCGGCCGTTACTCACGAACCAGTACGTCGTTGACGAACTGCTAACCCTGCTCGACTCCCACGTTAACCATGCGACAGCAACACGGGCGTTCGAGACGCTCCGTGACTCGGAGGCAATCCACATCTTGAGCGGTTCAGACGACCTCTTTTGGGCGGCCGGCGAGCAATTCAGTGAGTACGACGACCACACGCTGTCGTTTACTGACCATCTGATCAGCATCCAGGCCCGCCGTGAAAACACTGAATATATTTTGACGTACGACCCGGACGACTTCGCCACCCTCGGATTGTCACCGATCCCACGAACATAAGATCACTATTGTTGCAATGATGTCTTCATCGGCACTGTCTAGTTGAGCCAGCTTGAGGAATGAGCAGGTTATTGGAGCGTGTCATAGAATCCATCTCATAGCTTGAGTTTCTCACGTCCCGGATCGTTTCCTCGTTGGTAGTTAGTGAGTGCAACGACGAGTCTGAGACACAGCGCAACGAACACTTCTGTTCGTGCGTGCACGCGGCCTCGGGCGCGGACGTGCCCGAGGCCGCAGTCCTTGATCGCATCGTTGGTTCGTTCAACACCTGTCCGGTGGTTATACGTCTCATCCAAGATAGATTGCTTCAGCTGTACGTCTTCGCCGTGTTCTTTGATGCGGTCTTCGACCCTGTATTCGATATCTTTCGGGTCGTCAGTGTTTCGCGGGTTGTACGGGGCGACTGGCACGACCCCTGCGGCCAGCAGGTGGTCGTGCCAGTCGAGGATGTCGTAGGCGCTGTCTCCAAGCATCCAGATCGGAGTTTCGACGGCGAGCGCGTCACGCGTGACGCGCATCGCCGTGTCTTTGGATGCTTGTTTGGCCTGTGTGAACTCCGCTGCTATCGGGATCTTTGCTCCGGTTGAGACGATCGTACAGCCGAAGCCGTAGTAGTACTCGTCGGCTGTTGGATCGTAGTTCCACGAGGCGGCGTCGTTGTATTGGACTGCCTTGACGTGGGTCGAGTCGATAGAGTACGTGGAGTCGAGCCTGTCGAAGACATCGGCAACAACGTGTTCGAGGTCGGTGAGAAAGCGGTCAACCGTGTCTCTGGATGGCGGTTTGTCGAGGCCGCAGTAGTACCAGACGAGCCCGTGGCTGAGTTCTCGCGTAACCGGGCGTGTGCCGTAGATGTTCTTGTAGTAGCAGTGCAGAAAGCCGCGAAAGAGATCTGGTGGCTGGTGAACTCGTGTTCGCCCCCGGCGAGCGGGGGCGAACACGTCGTACTCCAACAGAAACTCGAATTCAAGATGTTCGAACAGCGGTACTGTCTCGGTCGCCGCCGCATTCAAAAAGTCGTCTACCGAAGCTACGTCTTGCAGGGTGATGGTACTGCTGGACACAGTTTCAAAACCCTGCGGCCTCCCTTGGGAGGCTTTCTATGACACGCTCTATTGAGTAACTTGCATAGAGATGCTCGCAAACCTGCTCAAGGAAGGCTTAGACGCGGATTTAGAAGAAACTTGGGGGAACGAGCGGACGGCGACGCCCTGGGCGTCGCCGTCCGTCTCCATGCGACCGGTTGTTCGCTCAGTGAGACACAAGCAATTTTAGCGCTTTTCGACGTAGAACGGTCACATCAAGCGATTTTTCAGTGGGTCCATCGGCTGGCTGACAGCGTCTCCGACCCACCGTCGGCGACGCCGACGCGGGTCGCGGTAGACGAAACCGCTGTCAAGATTAACGGCGAGTGGTTTTGGGTGTACGCTGCAATATATACTGAAACAAAACTGCTGCTCGCTATCGACGTGTTTGATCGGCATGGCACTGATCAAGCGGCTGTGTTTCTGTCTGGATTGGCCGAGAAACACGGTCTCTCGGACACCGTGTTTCTCGTTGATGGCTACGGCTATCGGACTGCCTTCTTTCGAATTGGGTTGCGCGGTCGGCTCGACTACACAGAGCGAAATCTGATTGAAAAGTGGTTTCACACGCTCAAACAGCGGATCGACCGCCTCCATACATCGTGGGTGGGCAGTCGGCCGAGCGTTCAGCGCTGGCTTGAACAGTTTGTGCATTACTATAATCATCAGCGACCGCATCAATCGCTCGACAATCAAACTCCTGTTGAGGAGGAGCTAAACTAGACAGTGCCCTAAGATACAATTTATCGATTAATTTTAATTTCGCGTGAAAACCCTAATTATTTGGTGGTGAGGATAATCTAGAACACCAGGATTAAGAGAGGATGGAAAACCACAGGCTTTCAGTGATATTGTTCGCCGTACTCCTTTGTCTTCCAGGGTTCACGGTCGCGCTCCCCACCGAGAACTTGCACGGTGAAAACGTAAACGGAACCACTAACACGTCGACTGTCACGGCCACGACCAATATAACGACGACTCCAAGATTGACGGTGAGTCAATCGAAAGCCAACGCACCAGTGACCGCGACGACCGACGTGGTGTCGGACGTGTCCACTACCGCCGATGATGCGAACGAATCTGGCTGGACACAGTCCACGACAGACCCTGAGACGACGACTCTTAAAACAAACGGCACGACCGACACACCAAACGTCGGCGACCCTCACGGCAAAACCGATGTGTCCGGCACAACCGGTACAGTTGGTGGGACGAGTACCAACACCACTGGCTTCTCCTCAGTGACCACGACGAGTGACACCAACGATACAGTTGCGCCGACCGAGAATGTGGACGAGATCGAAGCCACCTCTGACGCCGTCAACGACACACCGGTGTCGACTGGTAACTCATTCGCGGGAACGAAACCCAACTCCATCACGACCAATGCGGCCAATTCGGAACGCGGCAATGCCGGGGAAGTGAGCAACACAGACGTCAAAAAGGTGGGCCAAACTGCCGATAACGCAAAAGCAAATGCTTATTCGGGACTCGATATCGCAAGCAAGGCGACCGGCGGTGTCATCGAGGACAATCTGATCAACGCGTCGGCACGTATGACGAAAACGGATGAGAACGTAACTGTCACCGTCGAAAAGAAGACCGCCGGAGGTCGTTCGTCCAAACCGATTGCAACCGCATCATTGCCCGTGGCGCAAAGCGAAAAAGTCGAGTCGAAAACTGCTCCTAACACGACGCCGCAATTGAACGACACCACATCCGGCGATGATACGAACGCGGACGGAACGATGAGGACAACAAAGGTGAACGATCAAGGGACACACCCGAACGGATCTGTTCCGGCGACTCCGGCCCATCCTACGAAAACCGCCGAACTCATCGGCGTGACTGTCACTGCCGGTGTCGTCCTCCATCAGCCAGAGATCGGAACGCTGGCCACCCACGCCGGTACTGTCAGTGTCTTCCCCAGACCAAAGGTCGAAGGCCGGGTCTGGTGGCCGTTTATGCCGCTCAGATACAGCAAGTATGATGACTCAGATCCACTCGAACAAGAAGTGCGGGCGGATCTTTATAATCACATCGAGCGCACGCCTGGAACCTATCTCTCACAGTTGGACAACCGAATGGATGTCTCACTGTCAACCATCCGCCATCACCTCCGAATACTCGAAGACGAGAAAATAGTGACGAACGCGAAAATCCGGGGTAAACGACGATTTTATCCGGCTTCCGATGACAAGGTCGAACTCAGAGCGGCGCTCGCCCAAACGGCGACTGCCGCCGTACTTGACGGTGTCTCACGACAAGAGCCAGTTACGGTGGGTGAGCTAGCTGACGAACTTGACCGCGATCCTAGTACTGTAACGTATCACCTGAAGCGGCTGGCAGAGGACGGTCTCGTTGAACGCAAGCGGGACGGGAGAACCGTTTATAACCAGTTGACGTCGAAGACACGGGTAGTGTTCTCGAGACAGCCGAGTATCAGTGCAGACGACTGAGCTGCCCGGACTACTCACGATGCCCATCTGCGTTATAGGGGTGCAGAAGAAAACCCACGACTGAAGTCCTGTCTCTTACCCACAAGTGCTACAGCTGACGAACCGAGGCTGTAAGATGCGGCATGGTTCACATAATTGGCGGCCTGATATAGATGATGACGGAGAGTTGTGTGACATGGATGTATCAGGTTGGATTCGAGGAGAGTTTCGCTCGGCAGACTTTGGGGACAAGCGCCTCACCGATTGACTGGTGAAGGTTGGTGATGAACTCGGCAGTTCACCTGCCGAGTCCATCCCCGCTGCCTGCGAGGACTGGGCGTCCACAAAGGCTACATACCGATTTTGTGATAATGACAGTGTGGAC
>NZ_JBPEHH010000179.1:0-5178 GCF_054177595.1 Haladaptatus ordinarius
TCGATAAGCGCTACTGGAAAGAGGGAAGTCAGTCGCCGTCGTATGAGTGTTGGAGAGAGTTCTGTTAGCACAACCTCTCTCTACGCGGTTTCTGAAGATAACCTTATCAAGACAGCACCGTCTGCCGGTTTCGCTCCTTAACCGAACACGGATGTATTCTCATCCTAACCTGGGTCAGGATGCCATCATATAAGACAAACGAGCGGGTAGTGGAGACACAGTTTCTATGCATTCGCGTCGCGCGTACCTTAAATCGGTTGTAACCGCAGGCGCAGGGGGTTCTGTTGGTTTAGCGGGTTGTACGACTCACTTAGAACAAATTCAAACGAAAATAGCTACGCAGAAACCGGAAAATAAATCGGCGTCGCTCGATATTCAACATTCTTGGACTACAAACATCGAAAAAGATGCGAGTAAAGTCCTTTTCGATGGCTTTCGAAAATCCTCCTCGGACATAACAATTAACGAACGAACAGTCGATGGTCGGGCTGGCGGTGATTTACAAATGACGATTAAAAAGCGGATTATCGATGACAACCCTCCAAGTACATGGCAGGCATGGGCAGGAAAGAACCTTCAAACGTACGTCAAAGCAGGAGCGCTTACAAACCTTGACGATAGCTTCTGGAAAGGGGATACGAAGTGGGATTCCTTCTCGGCCATTTCGAAGCAACTGTCGAAAGTCAATGGATCGTTTGTCGCCATTCCGCTGAGTATCCACCGCCTCAACAATCTCTATTACAACATCCATATTCTGAATGACTTGGACATCAATCCGAAATCGATAGATGATCCACTTACGCTCTTGAACGAGGTGGAAACGGTTCATGAAGAGAGCGAAGCGGAGGGACTGGTACATGCGACGAAACAGATCTGGCCAACGATCGAATTGTGGGAGTCGATGTTGTTAGGCAAACACGGTTTAGACACCCATCAGTCAATCGTGAATGGAAACATACGGTCGAAGGAACTAGCGGTGAAAGACGCACTCGAACTCGTCGATCAGTATCACGAATATTCTCCTCAAGCGCTCGCCCCGATCAACTGGCACAACGCGGCAAATCGGTTTCGAAACGGAAACATTGCATTCTTCCAGCAGGGTGATTGGGCAGCAGCAGAGTTCATAAACGACGATGAGTTCGTTTTCGGAACGGACTGGGACTATATGGAATTCCCCGGGACAGAAGATCAGTATCTCCTGAGTATGGATCTGCTCCCATTTCCGAGGAACAATCCATCCGCTGAAGTAACCTCTAGATTTTTACAGTATGTCGGTTCAGCCAAAGCGCAAAAAGGATTCGCGCAGAAGCGGGGCGCTATTCCGCCGCGAAAAGATGTACCAAGGGCCGCATTTTCCCCCTTTTTCCGTCGCCAGCTTTCTCAGTTTCGGCGCGTAAAAACACAACTTCCATCCATAGCACATGGACTGGCAATCGCTCCGGAGCCACGAACGAAACTGACGAATGCGATGAATGAATTCACGTCGACGTGGGATGTTGACCAAACAGCTGGCAAGATAGTGGAAATTTTCGACTGAACAGTAGTGGCGGTCATTCACAGGTTGTCGAGTGGGATGTCACTGGCCTTGACCCCGAGCTGTTTACCCTTCATGTGGGAGAGACGTGTTGGTCGTTCGTTTGAAGATGACAACTTCTCGATTTTGGTGAACAGCATGGTATTCACTGGATTGACGGAGTTCCGTGATAAATGATTGTCGCTGGTTGTACTTACGACCGTAAACGGTGTACGTTCCTTTTGGGACATAGATGTAGTTTGGAGTGGTAGTGGTAAGCGCGATATTTTTATTCAATTCTTTAACGGTCGTGACTGTAGAAATCCGTTGGTACGCTGTGTATTGCCACTCGTAGGCTACAGGGCTACTCTCCCATTCGACACCCCAAGGGCCGACGACATTCGTCCGATTTGCGATATACGGGAACCATTCAGCGGCATCGCCGATGACAATAAACTCTGCGGACTGGTCAACGTTGTGCTGTGTCCACTGCATCGCCGAATAATCGTGTTCGTCGATGAACGAAGGCATCGAGTTACTCCCTTCGTACTCATTAATTGCGCCAGAGGCGTATAACGTCGAGATATTTGCTCCTAGGATCGAGAGAACCAATAGCACCGCAATGAGTGTATGTTGCCGTGTTAGAACCGGTTCTACCTGTCGTGTGATCCAGGGCACAGCACCATCGAGTACAAAGATAGTCGTCACCAGCGACCCAATCACGAAAATGAATCGAGTTTCACCAGTAATCGCACCAACGAGAAGAAGCCAGACTGGGAGGAAGCTCCGGCGCTTGATGAGTAGATACACGACGCCAGCGACCGGGACCACATACCACAATGAAAGAAGGAGTACACCATAGAGGTTCGGAGATGGCGATACTGTCATAGTAGACTTTGGATTCATGAGAATGATGTTCACCATGACACCGAGTCCTCCGCCGAGCCCACCATGTGTACTCGACGCTGAGACGAGATTCTCGAAGCTATAGATTGAGATGATCCTCACCCACCATGGGACGGTTAGAATGAATCCACTGATACCAACCATGGCAGCATATAAGAACCCGCTAACCGTCCGAGCGTATACGATGGTAAACACAGCGATGCTCAGACTGAGAAAGACGGTATATTCTGGATGGGTGAGTGCAGTCAGAGTAAACCATACAATCGTGGGAACAACCCATCGCAACGACATCGTTTTGAAAAGCCGTAAAGCGGTGTAAAGTCCGGCAAGTGAAAAGAAGAAGGCTGGTGCGCGAACGATACCACCGGCAGAGAAGTGCCAGCGAGCAAATGCAGGCGTCACCGCAAAAACGAAACTCGCTATACCAGCTCGTTGAGGGGATCGTAGCAACTCATTGCTGAGCAGGTAGAACGGGACCAAACTCGCAATTGTGATCCATCCAGGAAGGTAGCGAGTTAATATGAACAGATCGACATTGAATATGTCATGGAGTATAGCAAGGCAGTAAAACATCAACGGTGGGTACGCGAACGGAACACCATTTGCTGTGTACTGGGATACTACTCGAGGAAATTGATATCCATGTTTGGCAATTTGTTCAGCCATCGAGAGAAATAAGCCGCCACCAAAAGCCGGATACTGATGTGTAGATAAATAGCTGACATATGTGAGAAATGAAATGAAAAGACTAGGCGTGAGCCAGAGATACTTCAGCAACCATCGCTTCACATGACCGCATTTGAAATCGGTTGTAAATATTTCAATTAGCATTTGAAGAGCTATGAGGTGAACCAGTTAGCACTATGCCACGGAACCATCTTCTATGTTGTGGGAATACCCGAAGGCGACAAGTTAGGAATTCTTAGCTGCTCGAGCAGGAGCGGATAGGGGGAGAGGTAGTTCACAGTGAACCGTCTCAGGGTGCGACTCTGAGGCACTCGGCTTGGTCAGCTTGTCGACCATGACATTTTAACCAGCATGGCACTGTCTAGTCTAGCTCGTCCTCGACAGGTGTTCGGTCGTTGAGCGATTTGTGTGGGCTCTGACGGTTATAGTAATGTACAAACTTTTCAAGTCACCGCTGGATGCTTGGTCGACCGCCCACCCATGACGACTACGTCCTGATGACGCACTCGCATTCATTCGTCGTCAGGCATTTCAGGTTCGTCAGCCGGTTGGAATCCGGTCGCCATCAATCGCCGCGCAATCACGACAATCCCGTTATCGAACCCTCGTCCAAACACCGCCTTTTCCGTTTCAATCTCACCGGTGTCGGTCTCGTGGACCGAACTCACGAGAATTGTATTCTTGTCGATCAACAGCAACCGACTGATCGTCGTATCGTCAGCAACCTCGAGAGGCGAGCTATGCAACCACTCCAGCCCCGAGACGAACACATTAGCGTCGGGCAGTGCCTCTGCAACCCGCTCACGAAGGTCCTCGGTCTGCGTGCCAATCAGGACATCAAGACCGGTGTCCAGTGCCTCTTGGAGTTGTTCGAGTAACTCCTCGGTGACAACGTCTTCTCGACCGACGATGAGCATGATTTCTCGTCCAGCGGCGTCAATGAGTTGCTGCGTGCGATTCGTAATCGCGGCCGTTCCCGAGAGCGCCCAGACTTCGTGGGTGATCTCTTGATCACCACCGTTCGATTCTGCAGGCTCGATTGCAGTGAGCGCCTCGACAAGCGTGTCCGTCCGTGATTCGTATTCCTGGCGCAACGTTTCTGCGGCCTCCTCGATTGGCACGGCGCGAAATTGCTGGGGATTCGAGTGCTGGATCTCGACCAATCCTTTCGTCTCTAACACTCGGATCGCATCATAGACGCGTGTTCGCGGAACCTCGGAGGTCTCGCTAATTTCTTTGGCTGTCCCTTTTGGAAGACGTGCTAAGGCCACGAAGCAGCGTGCTTCGTATTCTTTTAATCCGAGTTGCTGTAACAAGTCGACCGATTGCTGTTGATTAGATATGTCCTTCATGGGTCCCAACCATTCGCCCGGGAACACCGGGGTCGTTCAAACCGTTTTGTCGTCGCTCATAAGACAGTTGTTGTTGAAACCACTGTACACGCCCAACAGCACTGTCCATCTATATTAGAATATGCACGTCAATACGTATCAAAGGCACTCATCCCCGAACAGTCACATTGCTAATTCACCAGCTGCCTTGCTATTCATACAGATAATCACAGGAGATTGGTACTGAATCCACAACATATTCTTCGATAATTGCTGATTTCGCACCGGTTGAGTGGTACCCCTGTTGGTGAGATTTCAATAGAATCAGTAGTGGACAATGCATATTTCTCCGATCACTCATCATGTTTTTAAACAGTGACCCGAATAATCACAGCAGGGTTATACAGGATAAGCGCAAAGGACGAAGTGGTACGGAGTTTTGATGGGTCCCAACCAATCGTGACTCCGTACCTTGCTGCCACATCTGTGGCAGTTTTCGATTACGATCGATTAGTCGGGAACGCCACCGGCCGGAAGCACATCTTGATTCTCACTCAAAACGGTGAGCAGTGGCTTTATTTCACCGAATTGCGGCCCCTTCGCCACGCGCTGAGTTTCTTGATCGGTACTTCCCAACCGATGTGAGAACTGAAGCTAAAGCGTTGGTCTAATTAGGAAGATGTCTGGTTGAGTGAATGTGTTCAATATCCCTCAGCCAGACGGTGTTCTTTCGGACTCGGA
>NZ_JBPEHH010000180.1:0-5018 GCF_054177595.1 Haladaptatus ordinarius
AGTTGGACGTCATGAGAATCCTTACGCTGTACAGGAGTTTCAGCTAGATAAGATTTATGTCATATGGCTCGAAATCCAGAGAATCTGAGTCATCCCGTCGATGTTTCTTGGACAGGCTCCCAATATTCGTCTATTGGATTTTCTCGACGTAGCTCATCGATTAGTGAGATGTTGTGATTGAGCATCCAGCGAGCATCTGACGCTTTCTTCGTAGCGGTGATTATCTCTCTGTCTTCTGGCGGGATTGTAAGCTGTTCTGGACGGGAAGTTGCTTCTCTGAAACCGGATCTTTGGGCTTCCAGTATTCGTTCCGTGTCCCATCGAGTGCCCCGGATGCAATCCTCGTCGGGGAAGTGTTTGCACATGACTTCGATCATCCGCTCTAATTTATCCCCGGTTCCGACGGGGCCGAATATCTCGTGAAAGGAGCTGAGACCTTGGAGCAAATTAAACCTCCAAATCTCTTTCCGATCATTTACCTTGATCCGAGGTATGTCAGTCGATGGGTGTTGAGGTTCGACGTCGAATGTGTCGGGATCCAAGAATAGAAGCAGCTTGTCTGGGTTCACCGGACAAAACACTTCCTTACCCTTAAATTGGAATCCTTCCTTCAAGCCGCCGCCTGGATACTCTTCCTCGTAGATGACAACCGGACCGTCTGAGGTGAAGAAAGGGAGATCAGTCTCGTTCTCTATAATCCTCCATCCCATGAATTGGAATCCCTCGTGGCGTTCCCCCGCGTCAAGTTCTATGACTGATTCCCAATTTCCTCGTATCGGGATTCCAGCGGTCTGGGAGATCTCCTATTTCAACCTGTGGAATGTCTTCGCTCGTGGAGACCGGTCTCTCTGAAACACGATGAACTGAGTGAGACGAGCGATGTTTTCCTCCGAGAGAGCCTTGTTATCGATGATTCTCTTCAGGGCCTTCACCATCGCGTTTTCTGCCTGGTTAGTTTCGTCTCCTTCGAAGAATCCCTCAGCGTAGTTTTCTGAGGACGCAGCTTTCCCGACAGGGAATTTATCGATCGGATCGTAGTAGTCACCCCCTCCGTGTTTCTCTACCAATGAGTATCGTGCAATCACGCCCTCGTCGACGGGGGAAAATAGCCGAAGATAGGATTCCTGAACATAATGCTCATTCATCATCTGTTCGGTTGGATGGCGGCGTTGATGTGCATATCGCTAATTGTGAATAGATAGATGTTGGTCTTACTTTCATGTCTACCATATTTATGCCCACAAAACTTCTGACTTCCGCGTTTATTCTTCTGAAATCTACCAGATAACCACCCGTGGACTTGACTTCCGCCGCTCAACTTCACCACTCTCATGTAACTTCTCAAGTGCTGGCCGAGTATATCTTGGTAGACTGGAAAAGAGATGATATCCAAAATACTCGTGAGTAGGTTGTTATTCAGAGTCATCTTCACGTATCTCTTTTACAGGTAATTCCTCATCTTCATCGTATCGATCAACAATACGTTGCCCTATCTTAGTGATATCCGAGAATGTGTGTATCGTGATTCTATTCAAATGACTGTTCATTACTCGAAGAGACTCACGCTCATCAGAACTCAGATCATCTCCGATAACAATGATCCCTCTCGGTTTTACCATATTCATCCCATCTCGCATGAGAATATTCCCTTGGGCTTGTTCAATTCGATAAATGTAGTTTTGGACTTGTGCGATCGCACTTGATAACTCGGCACTCGCTTTATATGTGTCATGCGAACCATCCTCAACCAGTACTGTTGTCTCTGGTTTTTTAATTTCTATAACGTCAAAAAAACCATCTACTGATTCAAAACAGAAATCTACCTCTTCATCTCGCGTGAGTTCTCTCAATTCTATTTGCTGAACATATTCTTGGCCGAACAGCCAAGGGTTATCTTCAAGAAATTCTTGATATTCAGACTCTGCCTCTTCTCTCTCTATTTTTTGTCGGAACTCTTCAAGAATTGATTTTGTTCTTGCATACTTTATCGCATGCTCTGCTTTAACAGCATCCCGTTCCACTTTATCTGAGGATAGATCTAAGGCCCCAATTTCGACATCTAAGTCCGTTAGGCTACCGATTAACTCAAGTAGAATGTCCTGTAGACCATCGTCTTCACAAGATTTGATTGCTTCAACCGCTGATGCAGCCGCTTCTGATGAAGGGCTTTCTTTCTTTAAAATCACATGATTACCTCGATCTAACCCTTTTAGTTCGTAGATATTCTCAAGAAATCCGAGGAGTCGAGTTACTTCTTCTTTTGAACATCTGAATTCTGTCTCTTCGTCTTGGTTGAGAAATCCACTATTCTTTCTTGCTTTCCAAAACCCGAGAATATATTGATCTTCGTCTTTCTCTGGTACTTCAAATACGTTAAGTGATTTGTAGGTTCTTGGTCCTTTTTTGATTGGATAGTGTGCTATATGATTCAGAGGACCAGACTCACCATGATTGACTTCAATCTCGTATACTTCACCATTTCCAAAATCCTGACTAATCCGCATAAGCTAGTCTTATAATAATTATAACTTAATACTTCTGGTCAAAGTGAAGGAATTATATTCATGTTACATTTCTGCGAACCAAACCCTGGAACCATTCTATTTTCTCCTCCAGAACACGAGAACGGGTTCCGCTGCTCGACCCGCCGAGCCCGCTATACCCGCACTCCTGAGGGCCTTGAAGTGGGTTACCGATACGGCTGTCCCGAGCGTACGGATCACCTTCCGAACAGCGGTGCATCTGGTGTACCCATCCTCAGTACGCCGAGCAAGCAAATACCGGAAGCTATCATCCACATCAGAACGTATCACTAACTGTGCAACATCCACGATATCAGCCATCGCTTAGATACTCTCAACTTCCATGCTCTCGTGCTTGGCTTCGAGCCGCTCGATGAGTTGCTGATTAAACGCATCTTTGTCAGCTCCATTGTGGGCTTGTCGATGGCAATTCGGACAAACTGCAATCACTGATTCAGGATCGTCGGGACCACCATCACTGAGTCGGTGCACATGGTGAACTTCCAAATAGGGGTTCCCGCTCGAAGTCTCGAATGGTGCCGGCTGATCACAACCCTGGCACGTTCCATCTGCCCAAGCGAGCGCGTATTCTCTTACTTCGGATGCACGACGGTGGGTTTCTGTGACAGACGTCGAGGTTGCTGGCTCAGAGCTGCTCGCTGCTTTTGCCCGCTCGTATAGTTCTGCCTCGCTGAGTGTGGTTTCTGTTCCAAGTGACTCCTCCTCTCCAATCGCGTTAGAAACGGGTGCGAGAACGAATCGAATCCCACGTCGAAGGTTCTTGTTCGTATCTGGGAGTTGCTGTTCGAAGTGATCGACGTATTCGTACTGTCCAACGTATTTGACCATTCCTTTGCCGAGCATTTTGAAGAGATGAAGCTGGCGACCATCCGATTGATGCTGGAGGATGGCTTTGTTCCCCTGGTCATACGTCATATCTCCCTCCCGACCCTCTCCCGTGTAGATCACTGTCCCATCGTCTTTGAACTCGTCTTGGTAGCCATGGTCTTCCCCAGACCCGCCGGTGAACAGGAAGACATAGGGTGAATCTCCACATGGTGAAATTCCATGCTGGCGACGGCCGCCGAATTCATCGTGAATTTCTTGGCGAACGTATTGTTCGCCTTTTTCGAATAGCGTCATTTGAATAACTCATTGTTCTCAGTCCGGACCATAAATACTGAGGGAGATAGAATCTCTGAACTATTGAATTCAAAGCAGGGATTAAGTGGTGTGGGCCTGCGCAGTACTTCGATAACGCTCCCTTTCACCTCCTCATTTAGCAGTCTACTATTACCCCCTAACAATACCATTAACGATCACAGTAACTCATACCAACAATATTTTCGTAACATTAATCGTAACTAAGTAACACCTCTTGTCATAATGGTTAACGAGAAATTCGAACCAAACGACCGCCAGGAGGCTATTTTAGAGGTGCTCAAAGCGGGGAGAGACGAGACACAACCCTGGGGCTATGCCAATCCAAAACGCCTCGAAGAACAGCTCGATACTCGTAAACAGTACATCAATCGGGAACTTCGCGGACTCGTTGATGCAGGATGGGTCGAAAAGGTCAATCGAGGTCTCTACCGCTTTGTCGCTGACGCACGCGAGGACTAACTAATCGATGAACGAATCTGAGATCACAGCGTACGTCGAACGATCCCAATCACTAATCGACCAAGCACCGCAAATGGACGAGGAAAATACGAAGGTGAAACTCATCCAACCGCTCATTGATCTTCTCGGGTGGGATATGTTCTCGTCAGAAGTAGAACTCGAATATCCAATGCAGATCGGTCGAGGGAACACCCGTGCAGATTATGCCCTTCTCATCGAGACCGCCCCCGTCGTGTTCATCGAAGCGAAAGGGTGCGACAGTACTCTCACTGATGCTGATCGAAGTCAGTTGACGAGCTACATGCGACAGAAAGGAGTTGATTGGGGACTCCTCACAACCGGCAGTCAATTTGAGATTTTCCGTCGTCGAAAAGACAGCTCTCGTCCTGATGAGGTCTCATTAGCACGGTTCTCAATCGGTGAGCTCGAAGACAATTGGCACGTCCTGGAACTCCTCTCAAAGGAGCTGGTCAAGACTGGCGAAGCAGACACGATTGCCCATCGTATTGAAGCACGACAGCATGCCGTCGAAACACTCCAACAGCAAAAAGAAAGCCTCGCGGAGCGAGTGACGCAGCTCGTAATTGCAGAAATCGACGATTCGCTAGCGCAGGAAATCGAACCAAAGTCAAAGGAGTACATTGATTCGCTGATTCACACGCTCGCAAACGGTGATGAAGCGGATCTCCCGATCGTTGGAAATGGGGGAGAGATTGTGACCACTTCGGATGAAGTCGTCTCTAATACTCCTTCTACAGTCGGTAGTTCCCATCGTTCCTGATTACTGACTCGGTTTCTGGGGCGAGACGAGAGTAGCTGGCGCGGATGAGCGAATGATTCAACCAAAGACGGCGGTCTCACTCCAGTGAGAGC
>NZ_JBPEHH010000181.1:0-4996 GCF_054177595.1 Haladaptatus ordinarius
ATCCAGACCGGTGTCTTGACGGCGAGCGCGTCACATGTGACGCGCATCGCCGTCTCTTGGGATGCCTGTTTGGCCTGTGTAAACTCCGCTGCTATCGGGATCTTCGACCCGGTTGAGACCATGGTTCTTGTAAAATTCTCATTTGATGACGGGGTACAGCCGGTGTGCTGAATAGAGGGCGCACATGCAGCACGAGGGAGATCCCCAACTCTCTTTCCAGATTGAAACGAGCGAAGCTGTCAGTTCCGGAGTGCCATCGACGGAACCGCTATATGTATCCCTTGCATTGGGACGTGTATGTCATCATCGGGTTCTTCGGGGGACGTCTATGCCGAAACGCTCACCGTCTTCGACCGGCGCGACGACCCCTCTGAACCACTCACAACCCCGGAGGTGGCAGACACGCTCAACCTCGCCCGACGAACGGTCTACAAACGTCTGGAGAAGTTGGTGAGCCGTGGAGACCTGAAAACAAAGAAGGCGGGTGCCAACGCCAGGGTATGGTGGCGATCACTCGATGGATCGGCAAACGTAGCGCATCCAAGTGACATCGGGCCACGACGGAGTGAACTTGAATTGGCCGTTGAGGAGGTGCTGGAACAGATTACGGACGGATTCTACGGACTTGACGAACAGTCCAGGTTCACCTACGTGAACAACCGGGCTGAAGACCTACTCGACCTGGAGGAGTCCGCCGTTCTCGGTCGGGACATCCACGACGAACTTATGCTGACCGACGAGTTCGAGGCCGCAATCCACGAAGCGCACGAAACCCAAGAACCAGCCTTTCTGGAGGATTACTACGACCCGCTCGATGCGTGGTTCGAGAACGTCATCTATCCGTCAGAGTCGGGCCTGTCGGTCTACTTTCAGGACATTTCAGAGCGCAAGCACCTGGAACACGACCTCCAGATCGATGAAGAACACTTCCGGACCGTCTTGGAGAATTCACCGCTCGTCGCCTTCCGACTGGACACGGACTTGCGCTATACGTGGATCGCCAATCCCCACGAGGACTTCGACCCGGACGCTGTAATCGGGAAGCGCGACGACGAGCTATTACCGCCCGACGCCGCAGAGTCAATCATGGCACCCAAGCGGAGGGCGCTCGAAACCGGCGAGCGCGTCCGTGAAGAAGTCACGTACGAATTACCCAGCGGCCAGGTGTCGTACGACCTCACGGTCGCACCACTCCGCGATGAGACAGGGAAGATTGTCGGTCTCACTGCCGCTTCCTTAGATATCACCGAGAGCAAGAAGGCCGAGGAATCGCTCCGGAAAAGTGAAGAGCGGCTCCGTCTCGCGCTCGAAGCCAGAGAACTGGGCGTGTGGGAACTTGATTTACAGACCGAAGAGTCGCCCATCCGCTCACCATTACACGACCGTATCTTCGGCTACGACGAGCTTGAGGGTTGGAGCTTCGAGCAGTTCATCGATCACGTCCATCCGGAAGACCGGGAGCGGGTTCGCCAGAGTTTCGATGAAGCATTCGAGGCGGGGGAGTGGACGTTCGAGTGCCGAATCATCCGTACAGACGATTCTCAACGGTGGATCACGGCACAAGGCGAGTTCTACTATGACGAAGGTGAGCCAATTCGTGTGGTTGGCGTCGTTCAGGACATCACCGAGAGCAAGGAGCGAGAACGCGAGCTCGAAGAGTATCGCCGGCAGTACCGGACACTCATCGAAAACTTCCCAAGTGGTGCTGTTGCCTTAGTCGATCAGGACTTCCGGTACGTGGCGTTCGGCGGCACGCCGGAGGGAAAGACGGACGTGACGAGGGCAGATCTGGAAGGGGAACTCGTTCGTGACGTCTTACCACCGCAAATCGCAGAAGTGGTCGTCCCCCGGTACGAAGCCGCACTCAACGGTGAGGCGTCAGCGTTCGAGGATACAATCAACGATAGGATCTACCAGTTCCACTTCCTCCCAGTACGTGACGACCAGGGTGAAGTCTTCGCCGTCACGGCGATGTCTCAGGACATCACCGACCGAAAGCGACGCGAACGGGAACTCGATGAATCGAAAAACCGCTATCAAGCCCTCGTCGAGAATTTTCCAAATGGGCTCGTCACCCTGTTCGATGAGGACCTGCGGTACCTTATCGCCGGCGGACAGCTCTATGAGACACTTGGCCGTGACCCTGCTGAGACGGTCGAACAAACGCTGTATGAGCGGGCCACCCCTGAGCAAATCGAGATTCTCGAACCGCACTACCGAGCCGCGCTGAACGGAGACTTACACTCCTTCGAGATAGAGCAGGAAGGTCAAGCCCTCACGGTCTGGACAGTCCCGGTGACGGATGAAGGGGGCGATGTGTTCGCCGGCATGGCGATGTTTCAGGACATCACCGAACTCAAGGAACGCCAGCGCGAACTCGAAGAGTCACAGCGTCGGTCTCAAACCATCGTCGATAACTTCCCAAACGGCATCGTCACCCTGTTCGACGAGGACTTACGTTACCTCGTGGCAGGTGGCCAACTCTACGAGGCGTTTGACCGGTCGCCCAACGAGGCTGTCGGGAAAACCCTCCATGAACGTAGTAAATCCGAAGAAATCGAGATTCTTGAGCCGGCGTACAACGCTGCCTTGGATGGAGAGGCCTCATCCTTCGAAATTGAATATGGTGATTGGGTGCTCAAGTTCCACATTGTTCCTGTGACCGACGAAGAGGGAACTGTATTCGCTGGATTGGCGATGTCCCAAGACATCACTGAACGGAAGCGGCGAGAAGAGGAACTTGCAGCACTGAACCGCCTCAACCAGGTATTTCAGGAAATTACACATGCCGTTATCGAATCGTCCACACGGGAGGAGATTGAGCGGACGATCACGGACCACCTCACGAACTCCGACTCCTACGAGTTCGCCTGGGTCGGCCACCTCGACCGGCTTGGCGAGAACATCCTCCCGCAGATAGCCGAACAGGATGATGGGAGTCTATCTGAAGTGATACTATCCACCGCGACCGATGACTCGACGAGTTATGGACTGGTCACTAAAGCGATGCGAACCGGAGAGGTCCAGGTCACATACGAAAGCAGCTCCGATCCCATCTTCGACCAGTGGAAGCAATCGAGAGAGGTACAATCCCGTGCGGAGATCTCGATCCCGATCACCTACGAAGACCGCGTCTACGGGGTCCTGACCATTCACACGGCACGTGAGAACGCGTTCAACGAGAGTGAACGTCGTCTCATCGGGCGACTCGGCGAGATCGTTGGACACGCAATTAATGCAATCGAGCGGAAACGGGCCCTACTAGAAGACCGTGTCCAGGAAATCACGTTCAAATCTCAACGGTTTGCCGAGATTTTCACCGACGCTGCTGATGATGAGTCGTTCACAATCTCTATCGAGAAGTTCGTTCCGCTTCCCGACGACCAGAGCATAGCATACTACTCCCTCGATGGGCTTGATCCGGCGGTTTTCACTGACGTCATCGAAACGTTCAATCCCAACGCTGAGTACCGTGTGACCGACGAAGAAGGGTCTCGGGTTCGGGTCGAAGTTCAACAGAGTAGCTTGGCGCTTGCATCTAAACTGGCCAAGTACAACAGCTGGATTGCAGACGGGACCCTCCAGAACGGGGAGTTTCGACTCAGAGTCCACGTGCCAGAGCACTCCCACGTCCGAGGGGTCAAAGACGTAGTTAAGGAAGCGTATCCGGACGTTGAGGTGGTCGCGCAAACCGAAGTCGAGCGCGAGAGCCCGCGTCTGAGCGACGTCTTTTCTGCCCTGAACGACCAATTGACCGAGCGCCAACGAACGACGCTCGAAGTGGCATACTACTCCGGCTTCTTTGACTGGCCACGCACAATTACGGGCGAAGAGTTGGCCGAGCGGTTGGACGTCACGCAGGGAACTGTCTCCCACCACCTCCGGCACGGAGAACGTAAATTGATGGAAGCGTTCTTCAAATTGACAGCGTAGCTCGTAGCCATTCAAAACGATTTGAAGTGCGGCTTATCCCCTTATCCACCATGCAATGGATGTAATGGGAATTGCAGCAGATCCACCCGCTTGGTACAAACAATTCACAGCGGCCGAGAGCGACGAGGCAAGCGAACTCTACTGTGTACTCGCTGACGAGGGACGACGGACGCTCCTTTCCGTTCTTCGTCCGCGCGACACGCCTGTCTCGGAGTCACGACTCGCCCAACTCATGGCCGCGCGTGAAAATGGGGACTCATCGAACACTGTCGCTACCGTCGACCGTGAACGAGTCGAGCTATCGCTCCACCACATACAACTCCCGCATCTCGAAGCGGCTGGCCTGATCGAACGGACCGAGGACGACTACATCAACTGCACCCAGCATCCGTTCTGGACCAGTTCCGACGTTCACACGCTCATAACACAGGATGACATCGAACCCTGCCCTCTGACGAAAACCTTCGATGTACTCGCCGATTACCGACGTCGAGCAATGCTCACGCTCTTGAAGGACAAGCAAGAACTCACCGTGGGAGAGGTGGCAGAAGAACTCGCCGAAACACCGCTCTCCGGCCAGGAACTCTCGAACTTGACAGCGGAACTCGTACACCGCCACATCCCGAAACTGGCG
This sequence comes from Haladaptatus ordinarius, assembly GCF_054177595.1. Taxonomy (NCBI): domain Archaea; kingdom Methanobacteriati; phylum Methanobacteriota; class Halobacteria; order Halobacteriales; family Haladaptataceae; genus Haladaptatus; species Haladaptatus ordinarius. Next base: position 4,568 of record NZ_JBPEHH010000181.1, read on the forward strand.
GACTCTGGAGTCGTGGAAGTGGACTCAACCGGGAATAACATCCGTTATATCGGCAACGTCGTTCTTGAAGAGTGGTTCTCGGACGTTCGGACGCACCGGGAGGCGTGAGAAGGCATTCTAATGATAATGTGCAGGTCGTGTGGTGAGTTCGGACTGCGAGAAAGGAGGATGGATCCCTTCGGCCTCGTGCGGATGAATGCCCTGACTGCGGCGGCCGCGAATTCAAAAACATTTGCACGGACGAAGTCATCTAGGTAGAGGACTAGAAATTTCACTGTGATTAGTACATAGTCATCTGCTACATCCAGCCTCTGAGGGCGCAGTAAAAAGGGGCACGATTTGACGACTCATAGGCCACAAGTGAGCATTGAGTAGCTTATTAAAATTATTTACAATAGCTATACATTGCTTCAACCCTATTAGTTGCTA
>NZ_JBPEHH010000182.1:0-4863 GCF_054177595.1 Haladaptatus ordinarius
CATACGCACGACCGACTCGAACGCGAAGTCGGTCGTGCTGGCATGCGAATACTGGTCAGAGAACTCCTCTTCGGATATGTCGAGATCGGCAATAACGCGGGTGATATGGTCGTGAACCGTACAGAGAGATTCAGCTTGCTCGACCAGGACGTCCACCGCGTCTTCGGTTTTCGGCGTCGTCATACCAGATGACGACGCCAGAACCGACTGAACGTGACGAAATCCAGTCGTATATCCGATCTAGTGGTTTGTATTTTTCCATCCTCCAAACCTGTGGACTTCCCCGGGCTCAGCTTTGATGTGGCGACATATGATCTATGAGATTCTAAATAGCGGAATTTGCTGGTTAGAGGGCTTGTAACATGCAATTGTGCTTTAGGTGGTGTTGATTCGATCACTGCCGCATATTAAGGGAAAGTGCAACAACCCGGGACCCACGTCTCAATCTATGCGCCATTATTCGATACCAAGATTTCAGGTGATGTATTGTATCATTCAGCGAATCTCATCCGGTCGTCGGCGCTTGATTTGCCCACTTATTTTATCCGCTAGACGTGAGACCTCCGTATGGACGAGAAGAAACAGGCCACGTTCGGATCTGATGGGGAATTGCGAACCGACAACGAAGCGGCAAACAAGACTGACAACGGGGAGGGAGCGACGACGAACGATTTCGGCGATGAGTGCGGCGAGAACGAGACCAAGTCCGGGGTGAACCGGTATACCATTTCCAGCTTGCTTCAAAAGGCGGTCAGACGTTCTGACGAGGAGACCGCGGCGTGGGCTGCCTGGGAGCTTGTGCGATCGGGCTATGCATGGAATTTTTGGGATCGAATTAACTTGTACGTAGTCGAGGACCTACGGGCTGGTCACGAAGTGGCACTCACGATAGACCGTTACGAGGAATTGTCACGTGAGCGCTGGTCGGAAGATTCCTGGCGGGGGCGGCTGTGTGCGGTGCACGCTGCGCTAGCGGCGGCTAGGGCGACCTCTTCGCGAGAGTCCGCACATGCAGACGATTATTTTAGTGAGCTATCGGTCGAACGTGCTACCGCGTATGAAGAGGGACGAAAACCCCGCTTTGATCACCCAGCGGACGATCTCGAGATAGATGGGAAGTACGATGTCGCGTTCGACCAGCATACATACGAAGGAAAGAAGCGTGGCCGCGGCAGTGCCTACTTCAGAACGCATGGAGCCCGGGTCGGCCCTGAAGAGGAACCGGAACTCAGTCGCCGATGGCGTCTTCGGAGTATGAAGTTGGAGAATCATGACTATACTGATGAGCAACTGGCTCGTGCCGTTGCTCCGGTCAAGGCAGAGGACAGGTGGTCGGACGGCGAAGCTCGAAACGATTGATAGGCTTACAAGCACTTCAGAGAAGGAGGCACTGTCTAGATAAGGAAAACAAAGCGACAGCGGTACGATTGAGGAGATTTTATGCACTGTTCGTAAGTAACTGACTCTTGAGAGTGAGATCGCCTGCACCGTGAGAAGATTGAATTCAATTGCGTCACCAAAAAACCTCGTCATGATGAGACGAGGAGATTCGTTGGCCACTCACGGGAGAGACGTTGAAACGCCACTCTACAACAGAATCGCTTAACTAGACAGTGCCTATAACAATTTCTCATACTATTATTGCTATATTGCGAAATGGCCAACTGAGGCCGCAAAACATCGTCTTTGAACATGATTATGTACGATAATCACAAAATATGCAATTGAAAATGAGAAAATCGCAATCGATTGCACTGACGATTAACTCTCGCGCTGCTCGTCGACATCCGCTTCGCTAAAGTGAAAATGGTCGAATGGCTGCATATGCCGCTCACGCATGATCTCGGAACTCTCGATCGAGATCCCTGATTCGTGGAGTGTGTCCGTGATGCGCGTGATATCTTTTGTACTCGTTCCCACGACTTCGACGTAGATATTCCGTTTGCCGACAAGCATCTCACGCGCATCGACGACACCCTGTATCTCAAGCAGTTGCTGGACGTATGTGGCGCGCTCAGTTGCTGGCACAGTACAGACGAACAGGACACGAAGCGGGAGATTTGCTGCCTCGTAGTCGATTTCAGGATGATAGCCCTTGATGATCCCATCGTCTTCGAGCGCTTCGATCCGGTTCCGGACGGTACTCGCTGAAACACCCACGGTTTCGGCGATCTCTTGGGTCGTCGTGTTGCGTGCATCACGCTGGAGGTGATACAGGATGCCACGATCCACGTTGTCAAGTGTTCGGCCCATACGTAAGAATCGGTCTAGTGAAGTAAATAGTTATGAGGAAATGGGTGAATTGTCCCTCACCGACTCAGTTGCAGATGATTCACTCAGTTCCTCAAACGAAGGCGAATCTGTAAAATGAGGGCTGTTTAACCGTATGTGAGTAGATACCAAATTTTGGATCTATGACGCTCGAGAAGCAACTCTCAATCCTCTCGAATCACCACCGACGGCGAGTGCTGCTTGCCTTAGTTGACAATGCCCCACAAACCATACCCACTGGTTCCACGGCTATTGTGGAGACAGACGGAGGAGACCAACCCCAGACAACACAAGTTCGGGATCTCAAGTTCTACAAACCACTAGAGTATTGATATCTTGAAAGAACAACGGTTGCTACCGCTGTGGTCGACATTGTTCACCGATGGTTCTGAATCAGTCGTTTCGACGACTAATGTGAAGCGCTGATAGCGCTCCTGACTCGTGTTCAGGACACGATGCAAGCCGAAATCACACCCGCGGTCGACGACGCCCCCGCCCTAGCGGGGACGATCGTCGTTCACGCCCAGAAACTTTGTGAAACCGCTGATCACCTCTGGCGTGTCCTTTCTGACGTCTCAATCCCGACTGAGCCACTTACCGACAACCGCCAGCAGCACAAGGTGACCTTCGATACGGAGTCGATGGCACGGGTCTACATCTATCAAACGATCTACGACCTCGCCCAGAGCGAGGTCGCAGATCGCCTCCAGAACCGACCAGCGCTCCTCAAAGGACTGGGTTTGGAGAAGCAACCGACTCAACAGAACATCTCCTACGCGTGGGAACAGTTCAGTGAACGGACCAAGGTCACGCTTGACGCCGCTGCAACAGGCATCGCGCTTGAAGCACGCGACCACAACGTCATTTCTGACGCACTGGTTCCTCTCGATCTGGACGAAGACAATACCGCTGACGATGAAGATGTTGACACGATGTCTCGCGCACACGTGCGTGAGCACGGCAGCAAGATCGTCGAACTCGCCCGAAGGCACGCCTTCGGCGAGTTTGACTCCAACAGAGCCGACAATAGAGTCTACGAGGATGAACAGATCCTCGATCTGTTCTCCTCGGCGTGCCTCACGCAAGGCAGTGCTCATTCAGAGGGCGAAGCTGGGTGGTTTCTCGACGAGAACGATATTTGTGATGACTCGACGTTCCTGCGTGTGATCAAGCGTTTCGCACTGCCGGCTGATCAGGAGGTGCCCGTATCACTCCAGGAGTTACAGATCGAGGACATCGTGGCGTTCACGGAGGTGTTCTGCGAACACCTCATGAACGCGTTTGATACTGCGACGGAAAATATCCTCCAAACGATCCGTCATGAAGACCCGTTCGACGACCGCCACGTCGTGGCGGCCGTCGACTTCACACACGTGCCCTACCACGTCTGGCCGTGGATCGACAAAGACGACCAGATTCCGAAAGCAGAGTACCCGCCAATGGTAAGCGGCTATGTGGATGATGGCGAACTGAAACACGGCTATACGTTCGCGACGATCACGATCGTCGGGAACGACGTCCCGATCATCCTCGGTATTGAGCCGGTCAAAGAGCACTCAGGGTGGGAACCAGCCGACACACCGGCTGATTCGAAAGCAGACGTGGTTGCTCGTCTGCTTTCGAGAGCCCAGCAGTACGTTGATCTCGACGAAGTCCTGTTGGACAGTGACTTCTACACCAAGGGAGTTCGTGCCGAGATCGACGGTCGTGGCTTGCTGTACACGATGCCAGTACCGAGATACGAGCCGGATTACCGGGCGATTAAGCAAATCAAGAGCAAAGACGGCGTTGACGCCGCTGTCAACCACGACGTCCCCGTCGGGATTGACGGCGACGTCGATCACACTGCCGAGTATCTGTACGTTCCAGCGACCAGTGACGACGAGGAAGGGAACTACGCCGTGTTCGTCACCAACCGCGATCACGTCGCTCCCGACGAGATCGCGCACGTGACCAACAGCTACAGCCGCCGCTGGGACATTGAGAATCAGTACAAGTCGGTGAAGGCGTTCCTTCCGAAGACCTCGTCGAAGGATTACCGAGTCCGGTTGTTCAACTTTACGTTTGCAGCACTGCTGTACAATCTCTGGCGGCTCACCGACTTTCTGGTGAAAGTTGGCATGGGTCAGGAGATCAGATCGCCACCGGTCGTGACCGCCAGGACGTTCGTCCGGGCGGTCGGCCAGTCACTCCGAGAGGGTGGATGAGGAAACACTCGCCTTGCGCTCGCCTGCGGCAAGCCGCAGGACTCGCGTCCTGCACGTGAATTCGGCTGCTGTCTCCCAATCGAGCCGTCTTTTCCCATCAGCTAGCGATGGAAAGAGAGATCGACCCCGATCACTCCTCAGATTGCGTTTGATTCTATCGATATTCGTTTGTAGGACCTCTATATCCCGAAAACGTGCAGACAATTGCGATGCAGCACATCCATCTCCCGAAGTTAGCAGATCGCGGGTTCATCGACTGGGATCAACGGTACTTCCCGAGCGTCGCTTCGTGAGCTGTGCTGAGTCACGGATGACCAGAGTGAACGCTGGTGTAGTAGCTGAGTGAAGGAGAACTAGAGTCCACAGATGGAGAGAACCGAACCGA
>NZ_JBPEHH010000183.1:0-4723 GCF_054177595.1 Haladaptatus ordinarius
CAACATATTCACGCCCCATCACAGCATCCAAGACAGTCTTCGTCTCATTTCGCGGTCTTTACCGTGTGAGGCGCAGCTTTTGCCGATGCAGTTATCGAGAGAGTGGACAACTAGCGAATATTTGAACACAAAGGCCTGGTCAAGGGGATTATAGTGGATCGTATGTCAGAGCGAGATTCGTCGGAGACGTATTGCGTGTGCGGGAGAAAAACGACAGTCAGCGTGTTGAGCACGGATTGTGCTTGTTAGAGATGTATGATGCGGCGTTCAGTGCGGATGTGGATGGTGCGGAGAACATTCGAACAATAAAACGCAACTCTGAGACTGCAACTGCTTCAGTTGGGATAGGAGTACTGGCTGGTTGGCACAGTCTTTAGTCTATCTTCATGACCAATCTTCCTGATTCTTATCGCGCAAGTCGGTGGTAGGCTGCAAACCGTAATTACTCAACACTCGAGATTTTCGCGTCTTCAGGCGCGGGAGGATGTCAGTCAATCCTAGATCCGCCAATCCTATCCTAAATTTGCTCCCGAAGTTTCTCCGATTTCGAACGCCAACAACTCTGTTACGGTTATCCCAGGGTGTATCGACGATTGTTGGCGTTAAATTGATGCTTACCAGCATTACAAGACTATGCGTGTAACTCTTCCTTTGGGAACAGGAAGACAAACCCTCTCCCGTGCCTCTCCGCACTACGTTTCAATATCATAGGACCATAATCAGAGCGCTTCTTTCCGGCGTTCCGAACCCACTCGCTAATTCGTTTAATTTGAGTTATACGGATTACCGCTCCACTTGGAAGGATTACCCACCTCTCTTGGTTCATCGTGATGGAAAAATCGGGTTCATGAGAAGGACGCTAATCAGTTCGGCAAAGCTACTTCCACCCTTCCATCACATTCATAGGAGTGTAATGGAAAGGAAACGGGTCGAAGTTTGAACAAAGAGATCGGGTTCACGATCGATTCAAAGCTGATTACGGTGCAGGAAATTCTGGAAGCTAGTAAAGCTTCTTTCATGTAGCCGATGAGTGGGATTCATTCTAGGGTAGTATTGGGCAAAGAAATAAGAGAGGAAGTTCGAGAACACGTTTCTACTTCTGGTTATTATCTAGCAGAGATACAGCACCTATTTATTTTGATTTGAACTATATAGATTTATAAATGTCGATTGATAGGGATCTGAAATGCACTTTATCGCCAAAAAACGCTAATAGATAGCGTATATTCTGAATATATAGAAAAACCAAAAATACATATAAAACAAGTAGCAGAAGAAAATGTTGAATAAAAGTTGTTCCGAACCCTGTTTGCAATTTATAGATACACCTAAATTGAGTTGTCAACAGGTAAAACCCTCGTTGTCCGTAACGTTCTCACAACAGCTATCGCTTTCGAGTGCACCCAAAATAGATCGGCGAGACAGTGACCTCCTCCACGCCCTACAGGGTGTGGCATTCCATCATGGGATATCGGCCAGCAGCCTTCGAGGTTTTACCCCGCACTCTCACAGGAACCGGCGATACACCGGAGGAAGCTCTCGGTTTGACTCCCGTGATCGGGCTATGGCCCGATCACACAGGCTTCATCTCCGACCGAGTCACCGGCAGACATGTGTTCTCTGGGATGACTCTCTCCGTCGGAGTAGCAGGGTGAAATACGGAGTACAGTCGCTTAAACGTACTGCCAGTTGATATCCGGCCCGGCCACTGACCGCAGTCTGTCGGCCCGACCTATCGTTCGACACGCGCCTGAAGACGCGAGTATGCACTACAAACTACTAAGCAGCAAACTGACTGGGCCCGTGTGACATCCTCCCCGCGGTAAACGGCGGGGCTTCCCACGCCCCTCAAAGGACGGTTCGTTGTTCTCTTAGGGTTGACGACCCGACGTGCCGATGGGAGTGCCACGCCCCCGTTACTCCTATCCCGCAAAGGACTCAGAGGTACCTGATTGTTTCGTGTCGGTCTGCGTGTCCGTGGGCTTACTTTTTGATGCGGCAAACACCCAGTCAACTGCCAGTTGTCGGACTGTCAAATCCGATGGACCCCATCGAATCGACAACTATAGATACGCAGTGTAGGCACTCAAACCTTCCGATTTCAGTGTTTGCGGCCAAAGACGGCGCTGTATCCTCGCCCTAAATCACGAGGTTTTAGCGCCTGAAATTTAGATAACAACAAGTACTGCACTGATCTTTGTTCATAATGCTTGTTACGACCTAGATACGAGATGCGAACAGAGCTATATGAGGTCTTATTGCCTATCTGGTCAATTCCTAGCAAATTTCTGCGCCCTCCTTAATTCCTAACTACAATTTTTGAAAATTTCGGATCATGGCTACAAACTGGAAGTAACGACGAGAAAGCGATGAAAGAACTAATCACCTAACCACCGTTCATTACCGTTCGCGTTCGAAATCCCTGTTAACGCCGTCTAATACACTAAATAACAAAAGCGACGATGGGCATAGGCTAGCGGCGTTGGCTATGAACTACAATAAGCATCGAACGGACGCTATTTCATTTCACAGTGTTCAAATCGTGTACAAAACTGTCGTCGATAGGATTCGGACGGACGTGGGCTGCCTGACCGCAGCCACAAACGAGTAACATTTAGGGGGTGATTGTCTCATGTGTGGCATCATCGGATACGTAGGGAGCGACGTTGATCCTGTACGGACGTTGTTGAACGGACTTTCGAAATTGGAGTATCGGGGGTACGATTCGACAGGATTAGCCGTCGCTAATTCCGATATTCATGTCGTGAAACGAGAGGGCGATCTTAATGCACTCAAGCAGGAGTTTGAAGCACCCTTCGATCTCACCGGTGCGGCCGGAATCGGGCACACCCGATGGAGTACGCACGGGGAACCGTCTGATGACAACGCCCACCCGCACACGGATTGTGACAAACGAGTGGCAGTGGTGCACAATGGAATTATCGAGAACTATCAGGCACTTCGTGACGAATTTCGTGCCGTCGGTCACGAATTCGAGAGCGAGACGGACACGGAAGTCGTCCCGCATATCATCAGTCACTATCTCGAAGAGGGACTATCTCCTAAGTCAGCGTTCCGAGCCGCGATCAACGACCTTGATGGAAGCTACGCTATCGCGGCAATCTTTGAAAATCGAGACGAGGTTATGGTTGCTCGTCGAGATTCATCACTTGTCCTTGGGGCCGGTGACAGGGCGACGTACGTGGCGAGCGACATGACCGCTTTAGTCGATTATACCGATAGCGTTGTCCATTTAGACGACGACGAGTTTGCGTTTCTTTCAGAGGACGGATACACCGTCGTCGACTCAGACGGTGTGCCACAAGCGAAACAGGAAACAGCTATCGAATGGGACGCCGAGGCGATGGGCAAGGGGGGGTACGAACACTACATGATCAAGGAGATTCATGAACAGTCAACCGCTCTCCGAGACTGTCTCCGCAATCGTTTCACGGACGATCGACAGTTTGTTGATTTGGACGTGTTCCCGAACCGTAACAGATTCGAGCGAATACACCTCGTCGCGTGTGGAACCAGCTATCACGCAGCGCTCTATGGCGCGCATGTACTACGCGAGCGCGGACTCCCGACGCAGGCGTTTCTCGCTAGTGAGTATGCGTTGAATTCCATCCCTCTAGAAGACGGTACATTAGTCGTTGCTGTAACCCAGAGCGGTGAGACGGCCGATACTCTCTCCGCACTCCGTACGGTTGACCGACGAAATGGGGCCACCCTTGCGCTGACGAACGTCGTCGACAGTACGGCTGCTCGCGAATGCGATGATGTCCTCTACATCCGATCCGGTCCCGAAATAAGTGTTGCCGCGACGAAAACGTTCGCGAGTCAACTGGCGATGCTCCAACTGCTCGCATTAGAATTGCCCGCCAAAGATCCGATGCATTCCACGACCGAGGCGCGAAAGCGGATTTCGGCGTTGCGTGATCTGCCCGGTCAGATTCAAAACGTACTCGATACAACTGATGCATCGACGATCGCGCGTCGGTACGTCGACGAGTCGGGATACTTCTTCATCGGACGAGGGCGACAGTACCCGGTTGCGTTAGAGGGTGCCTTGAAAATGAAAGAGATAACGTACAAACAAGCAGAGGGCTTCGCTGCGGGCGAACTCAAACACGGACCACTCGCACTCGTGACGGAAGAGACGCCCGTATTCGTCTCCGTTGTCGGCGACGATGAGTACGCTCACAAAACCATTGCCAATGCGAAGGAGGTCACAGCGCGGGGTGCCCCACTTATTGCTATCACCGACGATTCGTCCTCCATCCGACGATATGCCGATGAAGTGCTGACGATTCCGTCGACCGATCCCGGAGTAGCACCGATACTCGTAAACATCCAGTACCAACTTCTCGCTTATTACACGGCGGACTTACTCGGACGAGAGATCGATAAACCTCGAAATCTCGCGAAAAGTGTCACTGTCGAGTGAATTGGTCTTTTGAATGACTTGAGGATCGTCTCTCCATCCAAGCTCGTGAAGCGAACGGGACGTTTCTGTGAAAGCGTTACTCCACAGGCCGAACTACCCTTTCGCGGTCGGGAACCGCGGATAATCGTCGGCGAGGGTTCGACCGTTTCAATCGACGCTCATCTGTAGAAGTCAGTACTTAGGATCTGCTCGAACCAGTCGTCGGTGTTGAGGATCCAGCCCAAGAAGTTTAGATAGCCCTGTAAGTGGTGTTTTGAGACGCCTCGGAACCTT
>NZ_JBPEHH010000184.1:0-4633 GCF_054177595.1 Haladaptatus ordinarius
GTGCGAGCGCGATCCTGGTTTCGTGAGTTCCGAGAAATCGTGCTGATGTGTGTGGTCTATAACATCAAGCGAGCCGTGAAACAATGAATTCCATTGCTGTATGGCGATTCAACACAGCCCCTCAAAGCATACTCAGCGACAGGCGGGCGTCACGAAGTACGATCCTGCAACAGAAGCAGTCACGATTGCACTGACTTGGACGGCTTACCAACAACACGGATGCAAACAATTCAGCGAAACCGTCCGGCACGAACTCGTTCACGCATGGCAGTATCACGAGTTCGGTGACGCAGATCACGGAGCAACGTTCACCCGCTGGACAGACTGCCTCGACACCTCGCAACACTGCGAACGCTTCACTGCACCCAAGTGGTGGCTCGTCTGCAAGGGCTGCGGCGGTCGGAGTGCCCGGTATCGACGCTCGAAAACAGTGCGCAACCCGGAGCAGTACAGCTGTAGTGAGTGCGGTGGTTCACTCCGTGTCGAGGAGTGCGACGGCCACTAACCAATTCTCGTTTAAGTGGTTCTCGCGACAAGGAGTAGATACGAGGAAGATTTTCGCGAACTGCTGATTTCTGCTTGTGTATATTTTATCACTCAGTGCTTCGGGCTTAGAGCCAGTTCTGGTTAGTAGCTCATACTAACCCTCGTATCTCCATATCTATCTGGCTGGCGACTATCGTTGACGTTTTGCTCGGTAGTGTCTCCCGTAACCCGTGAGACACCCCAGTTGGACACACTCCGTAGAAAACTTGCGATCGTCTTAGAGAACACGGGCCAACGAGATTGACGCTAATCAACTTGCAATACAGATACTCAATTCAAATCCGGTCAAAGAATTGATCGCTAAAAACGAGCGCATAGCCAATCCCAATCGCACCAGCGCCGATTCCCAAGACATACACTAACTGCCCTGTCGCAATACCCGTCGTTTTTGTACAGTGACGTTCAGGAGGTGTGTCTGGACCCGTGTATGTTTCCGAACAGCCCATTGCAGTCACTTGTGGCGGACTAAGCAGATTCATGACTACTAACAGAATACCGACCAACAGGAACGCTGCTGCGATGGTGTAGCGAACTGTCATGGAGTTACCCTCCTTTGTTACTCGACGTTTGATGATTCGGCTTCTGTTTGTGGGTTTCGAGCCACCGTCCAAGCCATGTGGCACTCACAGCAAACAGATAATACGTGACAATCTGTCCTACCTCCCATAGAGCAGTTTGTTCGCCTGGAAATACCCCATCAAAAGCATAGATGATGTGTTCGATCCCAAGTCCTTCATAGACGAGAAGTGAAACAAGATACGCCGGTATGAAGAGCAATCGAAAGACTATATTGCTGTAGATATCAACGACGGCAGGGAGTTGTGATGTAAGTGCGAGAAACCCAAAGAGCACGAGCGTTGATCGGGCTGTCCATGCGGATCGGGTTGCGGGTGATGTGTGGTTATTCATAGTTTCTAAGAGGTGTGTAGATGGCTTTACGTTATGCCTTGGCAGACACGACATCGAGTGGCGGTGTTCTGAATGCCGATGCGACGACAAGTGAGAGAATAGTGTTAAATGAGTATTTCACTCATCACGAAGCTTATTCTTGACTACACAGATATCTCGCTATGAAACGCCGTGTATTCCTCTCTGTGACTGCCCTCGCACTCGGTAGTGGCTGTCTCAATATCGGAGGTACTGCTGAGGGATTTGACTCCATTGCGGATTATGAATTCACCATCTATGAATCAAGCTTTGATAGGACCACCGACTTCCCTGGGCCAACCGAACAACCAATTGTCTCTTTCAAACCGGAGTCGAAGCAGGTGATCGTTCGTGGAGCACTCTTTGTTGGGTCAAGTACGTGCAACAAGGCAGATCTCAAGGATGTTTCATACTCCGAAACATCCCAGACACTCACTGTGAAAGTTGGGAGTACCGATACATCATCCTGGTTTAGTGGGAGTTGTACTGGTGATGAGAGTGCTGATGCCTATCGATTAGTGGTGACAATGAAAGAGCAACTGCCGACAACGGTCAGAGTCAAGCAAACTGGCTCATCTGCGAAGTCAGTAACAGTTCGGCGACCATAGTTGGTGCTCTGTCGGTAGCAACGGCGTTTCTCACCTAATCACTCGAGATCAGGTGTCCCCATACCTGCTTAGTGAACCTCCCAGCAATAAATGTTCAATACAAAATGTTCGTCGACTGAGGGTGATTAAGCTGCTGTCGCGGTCGTGTTCCAGCGGCCATAGTTGCGTTGTTTGGCCAGCTGTTGTTTGCGCATGAATTCCTGGCGTTTGCTGAACTGTATGTCTGGCACACGAGCATAACCGATACGAACCAAATCCGTGTTGAACATAAAATTCCCGATGTAGACGTACGCTTGCATGTGGCCGTCGTCTGTTTCCACCTGTGGATCAGAGACGACTGTCACCACCTGATGATCCAATTGCGACTTCGTATAGCGAACTGCCTTCTTATGGATGGAACTGCTCTCAGGGACGCTCACACCGATCAAATCAACAGTGCGGTTCTTCCCATCGTGTTTGATCTTGAGTGTTGTTGGATCGACGACTTTGGTTACACGTGCTTGGAAGCGCTCGCTATTCTCTGGAGTATCAATATTCGCGGTCGTTGGTTGCCGTAGATACGTCGTCTGCGTCCGTGCCTCCGACTGGGGTTCTGCGGTTGTCGTTGTCGCAATAGTTGGTTCCGCCGAGGCTATTGTCGTGCTAGCGATCGAGGTCGTCTGTGTTTCTATTCTCGTCGTTGTTGTGGCGTTACTACTACCACCGAATCCAAGCCCACCGAGACAGCCTGCGAGGATGATAATCAGGACAAGTCCGAAAAGAGGGAGGGATCGCTGCATATTGGAGATGGTTGCTCTGTTTAGTTCAACATTGGGGATGTCGAATGATTGTGATGCTTTATGCTCTTTTCCGTGATACTAGTGAAAAGGCAGCGTCCGTTGGCAGTCTATATCATTCCCTTTGATTGCGCTGATCTCTATTAACCCTGTTCGATACAATGCGTAGATCATCCTCGAGACAGTGCAGACACATACAACCGTCACTGCTGACAAATGTGTTTGCTGTATTCCTATTGGTCAGACACGACCGGTTGTAAAACAGTGAGCAGGAGTAATGAATCTACCAACCACTATCTTCTGGCTTCCATGGACGAACCTGCCAATATTGCCTGGCTCGAATGCCTGCTGCAATGCCGAGTAAGAGAAATGCGATAGCCGAGATCGTGACTCCGTCACTCAAAAGTGTGTAGACAAATCCAAGCACACCGCTGAGGGCCAGTCCCCCAAACATCAGCACAAGACTAGTTGCAGAGTATCCACGAGCAATAGTATATCCTCCTCCGAGAATGGCTGTCGCACCGACTAGAAGCACAGTGAGGCGTTCAAAATAACCATACCACACAGCAACGAGACCGATAACAATCAGCCCGTATGGGATATATCGCAGACGAGTTTTGCGGGAAACCATATCAATAACGAAAACAACATTAAACAAATCTATTGCTATTGATAGCGTCTATATCCAGCCAAAAGTTCAACGTTGGGGGTGGCGAATGATGACCGGCACAGCCAATCTGACTGCACACCCGTGAAGCAATCCGAAAATCTCTGCTAGAGACGGCAGTGCTAGCTATTGCGCGAAAATATAGCCGATGAAGACGAGGATACTTCCGACGGCGAGACTGGAGAGAATGCCGATCAGGCGGGAGTAGAGCTGGTTGTGCCGATAGTCACCAGTAAGATGCCCGACGGACCAGATCAAGAGCGCAAGGCAGGTCGTGGTCGTAATGACAAACCAAAGTCCCGACGGCATGCGAAACAACCCTTGCCATTGCATCGCGTATGCAGAGAGTGTTCGCCAGAGAAACAAGCCTGCAACCAGTAAACCGATGAATCCGGCGGTCTGTTCTTTGTGACGTTGATCTTCAAATACTTCCATGTAGAGTAATTACTTTAGTTATGGATAAATCTATGTGTAATTCGAGTTCTTGTTGCTACAGTCAATAGACGCCGACTGTAGATGCACCATGAACGAGCTCAAGCCATAGCTCAACAACACATCGACCACTACCAGTGCTAGTGACGAACGCTCGACGCCGAGCGAATAACCGCTCCTCGTGACCACTGGACAGTCGGTCGGCAGAAACACACGGGTGCCCTCCCAACTGAAACACAGCGGTTTTCATCTGCTTTTCACTGGATAAACAGTCAACCCTGCCCCTGACAGTCCCGCTGGTGATACACCAGAGTTCCGTTGTAATAGCGCTCACTCGACAGTCCCACTATCACTACACCTAACACTCTCCTGTTAGTACGCAGAGGACAGTCCACCGGGCTCTAGCCGGCTCATCTCTCCCGTGCTGCTCAGCTTGGACAGTCCAACGTACTGTACTCTTCCCTCCCAGGCACGGTGCCTTGACTTCCTGTGGACAGTCTGGCAGTGCTGTTCACTGCCGCCTCCTCGTGCGTTCTGCGGAAGACGGCCACTCTCATATTCGGTACTTCCCAACCGATGTGAGAACTGAAGCTAAAGCGTTAGTCTAATTAGGAAGATGTCTGGTTGAGTGAATGTGTTCAATATCCCTCAGCCAGACGGTGTTCTTTCGGACTCGG
>NZ_JBPEHH010000185.1:0-4573 GCF_054177595.1 Haladaptatus ordinarius
AAGGTTCACCAGGTGCGTATCCGGACAGCGGATGAATCAGGTTCCTGATTCACCCGCTTCACTCAGGACTACGTATCAGCTGCTGGACTCCTGAGCCAGAGTGGACAACTAGCGAATATCGGCGTTGATGGCCACGAAGTGTTCGATTTCACCAGCCGCGTTCGTGATCGGCGCGATGGTTTGATTGACGGTGAAGTTCTCGCCCGTCTTCCGTTCGTTGATCACCTCGCCGGTCCACACGTCACCGGAGAGGATGGTCTCCCAGAGGTCTGCGTAAAACGCATCGTCGTGTTCGCCAGATTTGAGGATTCGCGGAGTTTCGCCGACTGCCTCCTCGACTGTGTAGCCGGTCTACTCTTCGAACATCGAGTTGACGTATTCGACAGTGCCGTCTGGATCAGTGAGATAGATGGAATGGCCTGCGTGTTCGATCGCCTTGCGAAAGGCTCGGAGCTCGCGTTCGCGTTCTTCGAGGGCGTTCGTGTCCGTGACGTCGAAAGCGGCGTGCATGACCCCGTCGACGGTACCGTTTCGTCCAGCATCGGTTCGGCAGCCATCCGATAGTCGCGTACGCCGCTGGGTTTCTGAAAGGAGATTTCCCGAGTGATGGGTTCACCAGTCTCCAGCACTTCGCGTTTGATGGCCATCGTCGGTTCGGCGACAGCGGAGGGGAACAGTTCGTCATCACGTTTCCCGAGAATTTCTGTTTTGGAGAATCCCTCGGGATTCGAGTCGTAGACCCACGTGTGGCGGAGGTCGGTATCGACACGAGCAGCCGTAATCTGCCCCTCACGGAGAACGAGACCGAGGAGGTTTCGTGTCCGACGCAGTTCCTCTTTGGTTTCTCGGAGTTCTTGTTCCAGTTGTTCGCGCATGCTAATTACGGATTGCTTCGAGAACGCGCTCGTGAATGGCCGTCGGTGTGCAGAACGTCGATACTTCTCAGCGAGGGTTCCATCACTGTATGCCCTATCTAAGAGAGTTCACGCTCAAATAGAACGCGGTTGGGTCGGTCCCCGGTGCATACCAGAGTTGAAATGCTGATAGAAAGGTAGTCACCCCCTTCCGGTTCGTTACCTGAACGCGGACAAACAGTTGGCGTCACACAAGACAAACTCTTCCAGACGAGCATCGGCATCCGCTTCCGGTCGCCTGACGGAGACGTACTTGTGACGTCGGTCCAATCGTACCTCGGAGCCACAATGCACACAGTGGGCCGTCGCGCGTTCAAACAGTACCCGGGTGGATACCTGCTCGATTCGCTGTCCTCCTGACTTTTCCGTCGGTGATACTGCCTTCATCAACAGCAAGAGGAGTTTAAATATGTAAGAACCATGTGACCACGACACATTTTGCCGAGTGTATCCACGGCGAGTCACGACTGATGCCGAAGTCGCGATTACAGATGTCACTGTGTTGCTCGACGAGCCTGTTTTTCCAGAAGGTATCGTGACTCTCAATGCTCCCCGTGACGAACTAGAATCGTCCCACCAACTACCGACATAGCGTAGCCCTGGAGAGGAAAACAGTACCACCCGTCCACGGAGTCCCGTCCGCAGTCGGCGCGAGGAGATAGTCGAGAGCGTCGATTTCTCCGTAGGGAGGCTGCTAGACATCTCGAACACGTTATAATTAATAGTAAACGATAGTGATATTTATTCTAGATGTTTTTTTAATAGATATATTTATGTAGTATTAATGGACTGCCTAGGAGAACGTTCGGAGTCGGGAGATGCGGGATATCAGGCGTTTACCGCTCATCTCGCTGCATTGAAGCAAGAGGGTTCTGCGCTCCTCGTCGTCGGCAATCTCCCCCCGGCAGAGTATCGACACGCGTGCCATGACATGCTTGGTGACGACAGCGCCACGCGTCGACGCATCCTCGTTACGACCGACCATTCGACGAGTACACCGGAGGCACGGCTCCCACCCGGACAGCGAAACCCCCAGGCAGATACGGTGAGTCATATAACGTACGCGACGCAATCGAGAAGCACGGCCGTCCAAACGACGGCGTCGACGGTTGGTCTTCCCACGAAGCGTATCGACGAACCGGACTTATCCACACTCGGCGTGACGATTTCCGAAGCCGTCGACGAGTTTCAACGAATCACACCTGAGCTGGCGCCCGCCGAACTACGCGTGTGTTTCGACTCGCTCCGTCCGCTGATTAGTGAACACGACACCGAAACGGTATTCCAGTTTCTCCACCTCCTCACCGAGCGCATTCGAGCTGTCAGAGGAATGGGCCACTTCCACTTGGCAGTCGCTACGGGGAGCGAGACGGTACGTATCTTTGCAACGCTATTCGATGCAGTCGTCGAACTCAGGAGCAACGGCGAAACGATCCAACAACGTTGGTGTTTCCCCGATAGAAACATGAAGTCGTCGTGGTTAACGGTGTGATGTCGATCCCGACGTAGCCGCGCGACTTTCCCGTGTCTCGAACGACTCTTTAATCAGCCGCTGGGACCTTCCGTGGTCTATCCGAACCAGGCTAGAGAGGAATAACCATCATCGCGTTCTAACACTGGTTCCAGGCTCCCTACCGTCCGAACCCACTCAACATCTGCACCGGTCTGCTACTCGGCGTCGACGGCACGCGACTCCGAGTCCGTGGACTGGACGCCGTCGATGGGTCTCCGATAAGCGATATCAAGCCAGCACTCCAAACAGTGCACTGACATCCTCCCCATCCTTTAGGACGGGATATCTCCTCGCACTTTCGTAAAGAAAACGACCGGCCGCGACACCGTCGGTCAGGACATCGTGTCGTCAGGCCCCATCGGACCGTACGTCGTTTTTCACGTTCGAACTGTTCGTATTCGGCAGAAGCATGAGGTCGTCACCGTTGTCCTCAGGCGTCCCCGTCTCGGGATTCGCCTTCGTTTCGAGCACGTTTCCGTCCGGGTACACGTCGAGGAGGTCCTTCGTGACGACTATCGGCCCGTCGTAGGCGTCGGTGATGATGTCGAGTTCTTCACGCAAGTCGGTGACCTGGTCTCGGCTGACGTGCGAGAGAACGAGCATCCCTGCGTTGGCCTTGCGTGCGTTCGTTCCGACTTCGCTCGGGGTCGAGTGGAGCACTTGCTTCGGTTCGGACCCGCTCATCTCCAATTCGGGTTCGAGCAGGCGATTTTGAATCATCACGTCGGTCCCTCTCGCCAGTTTGGGAACGTTGCCGAACTTCGAGCTGTAATCACCCGTGAACGTGAACGAGGTGCCGTCGTAGGACACGCGATAGGCGAGTGATGGCATCGCGCCGTGTTTGGTCGGGGCTGCATCGATGCGCAGACCGTCTGCGTCGTATATCGTCCGAATCTTCCCGGCCGAATCGACCGGTGCCTTGACGTCGTATGTCTCGAGACAGACGTCGGTTCGAAGATACTCCTTGACGAACTCGCGGATGTAGCTGTACGCACCGTTTCTCCCGTCGAACATTCTGGTGGCCCACTCGGTCGTACTGGGGCGAATCCCGGCGCCCGTCGGGCCATACATCTCCCACGGGCGGCTGTCACGACCCTGTTGGTAGGACGCCTTGAGAATCGCAGGAAAATCGGCCGTGTGGTCGACGTGGAGGTGGGTGAACAACGCGAGGTCGAGCCTCGTGATGTCGATTTCTGCCTCGCTGATGGCCGATGCGGTGCCGCCCCCGGCGTCGACGAGTACCTTCGGTTCGCCGTCCACGTGGACGACGTAGCCGACCGACGACCGGCCATTTTTCAGCGCCGACGCGCCCGACCCGAGAACGGTCACGTACACGTCTGCGTTCTCCTGTGCATTTTTCGCTCGTGTATCGTTCCGTTCATCTGCGGCCCCCGTGCCACTGATACCGACCGTCGTGAGCCCCGTCGCGCCAGCCGCTTTGAGGAACGTCCTTCGTTCCGTTCCAATGCCATTTAACTGTATTATGTTCATACAATGGAAATATTTGAGCCACTTAGGATTAACTTCAGGGAGCATTTTCTCACTGAGAATCCGTACAGAATGTTTAAGTCGAGCCTGAAAACGTGTGTCGCCCTCCCAGGACTCGCCGTTTGACTCCAACATCGATCGCTCTACGGTATCGAAATCCGCGATTGAAGACGTTTTTCGGCAACGGTGCTGGAAACGAGACCGGACGAATACTCCACGCACCCCA
Source organism: Haladaptatus ordinarius (assembly GCF_054177595.1). Classification (NCBI taxonomy): domain Archaea; kingdom Methanobacteriati; phylum Methanobacteriota; class Halobacteria; order Halobacteriales; family Haladaptataceae; genus Haladaptatus; species Haladaptatus ordinarius. The sequence continues at coordinate 4,142 of NZ_JBPEHH010000185.1, forward strand.
AGAGGAGAGAATCGTACGGAGAGTGATCGTCACACTGCTAATTAGCGAGTGGTGAGGTGGTGGGACGCTTCGACGTGGAGCCGAACCGGTTCCAGGACCGGCCTAATCACTTTCAGCGAACCCGGTGCGTCTGCGATATCCATCGCTTGTACTCGTCAGGCAGTTCTTATCGTCGTCGGAGCGGGTCGGTTTAGACTAGAGCGTGTCATAGAAAGCGTCACGTACGAAGCAGCAGGGTGCGGAAAGTGTGTCCAACACAACCGCAACCCTGCAAGACGTCGCTTCGGTTGACGACTTCTTGAAGGCAGCGGCTACCGAAACAGTACCGCTGTTCGAATATCTTGAATTCGAGTTTCTGTTGGAGTACGACGTGTTCGCCCCCGCTCGCCGGGGGCGAACACGAGTTCACCAGCCGCCAGATCTGTTTCGGGG
>NZ_JBPEHH010000186.1:0-4573 GCF_054177595.1 Haladaptatus ordinarius
GGATAACTGAGCCCGGTTCTCTTTTTTTGTCGACGGCCGAATCGATCCGTCGAACCGTGTAAGAGTATCTTCAGCCGACGTCAGGAGGATTGGTGAGGCAAAATTCTTAGACAGGCTCTGACGGAGGTGAAATTCCTGAGCTTAGTTTTTATTTGGACCTTAGAGGTGAGGAGCCTCTAACAGAAGATATAGTCGACGAAGTCTCAGAAATTGCGATTGATGTGCTACGGAACAAGCAGGCAGAAAAAGAAGTAGTAATTAATGGGTCAAATACACGGCAAGATTGGAGGATTATTTTCACGGTGAGAAAATTTTAGAGATGGATGAGGACGATCTAAATACATTCACAAAGCATCCAAATGAGAGGCATATAAGTAGATTCCTGTCAGGATTTGATACCGAGGATTTGAACCCAGGGATGTATTTGGAACCTCGGTTCATGATCGACGAAAGCAAAAATATCCATGGAAAAGGGATACAGGTAATAAATTTCAATTTTCCAGACATAGATGAAGATTACTATAGTCGAGTTTTAGAGGGTGTGATAAGTAGAGGACGTGGTGATCTTTCTGGTAGATCTCCCTCTGCTCTCTTTGTTTATATCCCATCATATGAATTTATTGATATGGGTCGGTTTATGATTGATGGATATAAAGAAGAACGATTACCACAAATAGAAAGATTAGAACAGCGGATCAGAGGCCAGTTAAATCAATCAAACAGCCTTAACGCTATTATTCTTAATTCTACATTTGTAGAATTCGTTGGAGAAGATATACAATATTCATTAGGAATTTCTTCATTTAATAACGAAGATCCTGAAGAGGAGCTCCCTGATGAGTTCAGCGAGCATTTTCAATTGGGTTGATATTCATTTAACTCTTTTTAGGTTAAATATTTCCAATATTTAGAGCCAACCGCGCTACAACTGTCCTTTGATGGGTTTGATAAATGCTTTGGCTACTGTTAGAAAATTCTACAGTCATCTGAGCGGGCATAAATTAGACTGTCGACACTCATTAGGCGTGCATTATCGAATTCCAATTTTCCCTCATCAAATGTAATCTCCAAAACAGAGAGGATAGACAACGTTCTTTTGAGGTACCTATTCTCTCGAGATCCACCAGATAACCACCCGCGGACTCAACTTCCCACGCTCTAACTCACCACGCTCATGCAACTCCTCGAGCCGCTGATGAACTGGCCGCCGTTTCATTTCAATCGTATCTGCAACCCACCGAGCGGTCACCGCCGGAAACTCGGACTCATGAATCACCCGAAGAATATCGTCATCACTCGTTTGCTCCGCAAATCGTCCCTGCTCGTCGCGCTCACTCTCGTTCTCAGTCAGAGCGTATACTGAGACTATCACGGAATACCGAGATGCCGATGCCGAAAGTACAAATAGAGGCATGCAATCGGGACATTGAGCAGCGGAATGACCATGAGATAATAGAGTATGGTTGGCTTCCACGCAGAGTGATTCCGGACATACTGCCGGTCAGAATACACAGCAGGCAGGGAGAGAAGTGCAACTGCGTAACTCACGAGGATGATTCCACCAGCAAGATATGTCGTCAAATACCCTGAGACATTGAGCGGAACAAATCTGGCGATACTCATTGTGAAGATCGTCACAACAAACCAGAGAACGAATAGCACCGGAATTGCGAGGATCACCACCCACCATCCTCTCGAGCGAAGATAGCGCCTGAACAAAGCTCTTGAAGAGCGTTCTGTAGTAGCCATATATGGTGTATCGCTTCCTGCCGGTAAATCCATTCCTAGAGTGATGAGTAACGATTCGAGTCCGCCAGCTGACTCAGAATATCACTGAAAGAGCGATTGCACCAAGAAACACGATCCCAAGAGCCCCAAAAAGCTGCATAAGCCACCGATACGGAGTCGGTCGCTCCACGGAATCACCAGTCGTTGCCCCAATTGCCCACACGAGACAGCCGAGACTGACTGCGGTAAATCCACCAACAGTCGCGATAGCGCCACCACTCTGCCAGTTAATCCCGCTCGTCCAAATTGCATACAGCGACCATACCGACCACAAGCCGACGAGAAAACCAAGTGGAGTTCGTGGCGATTGGTACTCAAAATTCATCATTGGATAGAAAATGGAATACCGTAATAATATAATTTCTCACTAGGTGATACCTTAGCAAGTCATGCGTATCTGCGACACTGCGATACCTCATCCGTCGAGAAAATCTGTTCCTCGGATGAACAGAAGATAAACACACCCAACGCCTAGAAACCCCGCGAGAATTGCGTCAAGCGCTGAACTCATCGTTACCCATGTAGCAATGAATGACGACAGAAAAATGCCAATCAGTAACCCATTTCGCTCCCTCTTTGTAAGGTTGCTTGTCATTATGAAATGGTCTATTGGCTGATCTAAAAAGGCTTGTCAGTTGGTCCTTCTCTATATCGAAGCAATGGTCACAATATACACTCTACAGTCATTTAACCAGTAATAAACGGAGAAAAACCAATAAATTATTTATACTATTATCACAATATTCAGTATGAATTCAAAGACTGATTTTCTATCGAATCTGGCTTAACTCTACTACTCCTTCATCGCAGTATACGTCGCGCGTATCTGTTTCAGACCGTTCGTTAGTAGTGCTCTGGGAAATCGTCTCCGTGCTCCTCTCAGTGCGTTTTCGAGCGCTGCTGGTGCATTGGTAAGAATCCCAGCTCCGTGTCCAACGAGAATACAGTCGGGAACGAAGTCGCTCAGATCTTCAGGTGGCGAGAGCCGACCGAGCAAATACAACCCGATCCGCTCGTCACCAACAGTGTAGAAGGATACCGTCCCCAGTAGATCAGGGACGTAGAGCGTTCGATCCGAGTCGCGGTACATGATTGTGTCATATTCAAGCCGATGAATACGAAATCCAGAATCACCGAGCGTTTCTGAACATCGCTCAATCGGTGCCTCAACCTGCTCTGTGATACCATCCATCTCCTGTGGGACAAACACGGGGACATCGTATCGATCCGCGAGAATCCCTGCATCTCGTACGTGCAGTTTTGATAGAACAGCAACACCGACGACCTTTCGTCCTACCTCGCTAAGCAAGCCATCAAGGCCTGGTGTGTCGAGTGGATCGATAAGCCACACACCACCGTTGTCACCGACAATCGCATGGCTTGCTCGGCGCGAGTCTTCGTCTGGATGAGCAAGCCATCCTACACCCTCACCCCATCGGTCGATCACTTGGTAATCTATTGATTCAGTTCGATCGAAAATCGGCATTGTGGTGCTGAAATGGTCGGCTAGATATTAAAATAACCGCTACAGTGGAAACAACTTGGCTTCCGCGTCAAAGCCCCCGAAATGGTCGACGTTACCAACGAGAGCCACGACAACCCTGCTAACCACCAATACGTTGTGACGGTGGACGATGTGACCAACGAACTGATGGCGTGCACATGCCCGCATCACGTCCACCGGAGCGCATTCTGCAAGCACATGGCCGCCGTCGAGAATGCAACCGAAGAGGGAACGCTCAACGCCTTCCCCACCGAGGACGACGAGACCGAACCTGAAGACTGCGACTGTGAGGGCCTCGGTGACTTCCCGTGCTGGCCATGCGTGCGAATGGGACGGAAGGACCTGCCGAACTAACCACCGCTTCAGCTCTTTTTCTCCATGGCACGCCAAGTGACGGTCTTGGCTATTACAGACTAGCGAACACTCACTGAGAGTACGAAACACTGTACTGTAACTACGATTCCTCTAGACTCTCGACGACTCGCGACTGTAGAATGGCATTTATCGGAATCAGAAGTAACCAAGTGAGGATGGCCCACGTCGGATCGAAGATTGCAACGATAATCGAGAAGACAAACACCAGTGGAGACGCGAAAAATCGAGTTGCCTGAACTAACGCGGTGCGTGACGTAACACCCTCTTCGATGAGATCTTCGCGTGAGGCGTAGCTCCAGAGGAGTGCAAGACTGAACCCAGTGAGCGCCAGCACACCCGCATAGAACATAATTCCGAACTGGCCGGGATAGGTGCTGAACAGACTCGTGGCGAACGGGACGAATGCGACCATAAGTAAGAAAAGGAGATTGAGCCAGATTACCCCGCGAGTATGCTGTTCGACATGAATGAATATACGGCGATGAAGTATCCAGTACAACCCGATTATCAAGAAGCTCAGCACATAGGCAAAGAATTCGTGCCACTCTTCGAGGAGTAGCTTGGGGAGTACCGAAACTGAACTGCCTGCGGGAACGGTCGGGACTGTAATCTCGAGCACTAACAACGTGATCGCGATCGCAATGACCCCATCACTTAGTGTTATGACACGATCCGTCTCTTGCGCGGCTTGGCGAATGGAACGTCCCATGACATGCACTACGGTTTCGATCCAGAATCCAATTTCCCCTCAAAGGGCTGTGTTGAATCACTAGGCGGCGTCGGGATAGGTCGCTAAATCAAAGGAGTTGAAGCGGGAGACTGCGAATGTCCATGACACAAATCTCCCGCTTCACTAGCGAGATTGTCCCGATTTCTCAAAGGGTTACTGGCGACGGAGGCGAATCC
>NZ_JBPEHH010000187.1:0-4563 GCF_054177595.1 Haladaptatus ordinarius
AGAGCGAAGTCAGCAGCGATGTAATTGCATCCGGGGAGAGTCTCATACAACCTCCCCTTCGCTCTACGAGTTCAGGTAGCCGTCGGCTTGCGATTTAGCCTCTTAACCGAATACGAATGTAGGCAATACTTACGTCCAATTATGGTACGGACAGTTTGCAAACACCACCTCGTGTTTGAGCTGTGCTCGAATGGGAGAATCGGAAAAACTGCGCCGATCTCCATTGCAGGGAATCACCCCGAGCGACTGAGCTCGCCACGCTCTTTCACCAGCAAGTCGACGATTTCCTTCGACAATCCGATCAAGACGGGGCCGACTAAGAGACCGAGGAACCCGAAGATGGTCACACCACCGAAGATGCCCAAGATGAGGAGTCCAGAGTTGAAGTGTGCACCGCGTTGCATCGCAAGCGGTCTAATGAAGTTTTCCGATCCGCTAATGATGAGGGAACCGTACACGAGTAGACCCACCGCTTCTGGAACGCTGCCAACGAAGAGGAGGTAGATCACCGCCGGAATCCAGACGAATGAGGCCCCAATCACTGGGAGCAGCGACAGGACGAACGTGACCACGCCCAAGAAGACGAGGTCGTCGAATCCGATGACGAGGAACCCGAGGACTGTCAGTATCGCCTGCACGCCAGCAACGATGACGTTGCCGACCACTGCGGCCCATAGGAGGTCGTCGGTGCGTGCGATCAGTTCGGTCGTCACGTCTGGGTCGAACGGAGCGGCTGTTCGAACCCAGGTGACGAACTGCTCTCCATCCCGCAAGAGATAGAAGGTGAATAGGAAGATCACGGTTTCGACGACGAACGCCGGGATACCGCCGACGATTTCGACAACGCACTCAGAAGTCCCCGGATACCGGTTCGATGAGGGTCGAGAGGTCGGCCTGCGTTCCGAATACCTCTTGGAAGTGTGTTTCGACAGTCGCGACGTCGGGAAGTTCGGCGTCTTTGCCAGCGCAACCCCTTGGTTAACCGCGACGCTGACCAGCAACAGGAGCGGGCCGAGAACGACGACGACCGTGATAAGTATCGTTACGACCGTTCTGATCGTCGCTCTCCATCGGCGCGAGAGCCGGTCGTTTATTGGTGCGACGAGATACGCCATTAATCCGCCTAATAAGATCGGCTGGAAGTACGGCAACACGAGGACGACCGTGAGCGTGCCGACAACCAAGAGAAGAAGCCGGAGGGCGGTCGTCGAGGACGGGTCGTCACCTTCGGTCATGGTCGATTGTCACTGCCCCTCCCCCGATTGGCGATGACAGTGAGAGCCCCGACGCTAACGTCACAAGCGAGAACAGAGTCGACGTAACCATGCTGTACGATGGATGACTCGTCGTTCGGTGTGATCCCACCCTGGTCCTCCTTGCTAGTTTCTCCCTCTGCCTCCCCCAATCCCAACAGTCTGACAATCCCGGTATAATAGACCTTGCGTCGACGGCTCGCATACCGGGGCGGGTAATCACCGTTTCTCCAACTATCCTTTGAGGAGCGTGTCATAGAATACGTCTCACACCCACTACCCAGCAATTATACGGTCCTCATTTCACTTGTAATCCAGTGGTTCCACCAGTCATCTGTTTTATCCACGATTAAGATCGTGGATAATATCGATTGAGAACTATTGTATGACACCCTCTCCAAATTCCGCTACAGAAACTTCAGCACCTGCGATTCACTGCTCTCAATACGAACGACGAGGGGAGAGCAACGTGAATACTCTTACTTCAGTACGACGAACTGAAGCATCCCGGCTTCTCACTACTGACCACCGTCGGTTGCTTCGCCGCCCTCCATCACGTCGTCACGGCTCTCATCCGTCTCTTGGGTTGCTGTTGGCCCGATCTCGACATCGGACATGGGCTCCTCGCCACGAAGTTGAGGGACAGCGACTTGGAGGAACTGGACGACGATGACCATCACCAGCGGCCCGAGGAAGATGCCGTACCACCCGAATAGGCTTGGACCGAGCAGGTAGGCGAACATGACGAGCGAGAGGTGGAACATCTTCCCCGAGAGGTACGGTCGGATGTAGGTTCGGACGACGTTATCGAACGCTAGTGCCATGAACAGGAAGAAGACAAACGGATACCAGATGAACGTCGGGTCACGCTGGATCGCTCCGACCGCGAGAATCGCAGCGATACCGAGGTAGATGATGGATCGACCGACGATTGGGACGAGCGTGAAGATGCCCGTGATGACCGCCAGCAGTATCGTCGCGGGAATAAGGAGATTCCCCGGTGCAAAGAGATTGAACACGTTGTAGATGATGGCGGTCAGGACCATAATGGCAAAAATGGTCAGTGTGTACCCGAAATACACGGAGTTCAGTCCCTCATCGACCGCTTCGAGATAGCTGATAGACAGCGCGTCATCGCCGAGCACATACTTTCTCCCCCATCGTGCGAGGCGCCGATCCTCACTCAGCACGAAGAACGCGAACAACACCGAGAGAAACATCATGGAGAGACTGGCTGCAGCACCCCCAACGATAGCCTGTACATCGGCGATCACCGATTGCACTGATGGATCTTGGAGCGTTGTCGTTGCTGCGTTGACCAACTGATCGGGATCGTTCGGTATCGTCCCGACGTTGACCGGTGATTGTGCGAGGAATTGCGTCGCCATGTCAGAGCTTGCGAAAGCGGCGAGTTGTCCGATCGCAACGGCGAGAAACACGCCGAGGAAAAGCACAACTGGCACGACGATGAGGAGCAGTGAGACCGCGGGAGAGAATCCCCCGAGTCGGGGTCGAAGCCGCCGGTTGATTGGGCGAGCGACATAATAAATGAACAATCCGAGGACGACCCATGGTAGAAACGTGAACACGACGGCGGCAATGATGCCAAATACTATCAGACCAGCAATCCACCACTTCAGATCTGGTCGCACGATACGGATTCGCGTCGCTTCCGGGTTCTCCCCTTCCCCCACCATATGCTCCCATACACCATCGAGCGAGTTAGCGTTGTCGTTGGAAATGGATATATCGTCTAAGTATGGGAGAATTATCGCTAGTAGGGTGGCGATACAGGGCCTGAATTCAGGAAATGAAAATTCGGATGTTGTGTCGGTAGTCAGTTAGTTCGAGGATTTCTAATTCTATCTCTGCGCTCGCCTCACTCGACCGGCTGGGCTTCAGGGAACTGACAGTTCTTGTTGCGAATTAGCTCGCGCGGTTGATAGAGCTATTTGACATCAGTTTTATCTGCACTGAACAACCTAGAGGCTCGACCCCGACGAGGAATCACTACTTGAGAGAACGGCGTTGAGACAGGCACCGAGGAGGATGAGCAGACCAACGAAGTAGAGCCAGAGAATGAAAATGATGAATGTACCGAACACCCCGAACACGGAGACGTTCGAGAAGTACTGCGTGTAGACTCCAAACCCGAACTCAAGAACAATCCACCCGCTGGCTGTGAGGACTGTCCCTGGAAGGGCATCCCAAACCTGATGTGTAATTGGGGGAAGGAGATAATACAGTGGAAACAACATGAGACAGAGGAAAATGAACTGTTCAAGCCTCCCTATTTCACCGAATAAAGGCAATTGTGCCTGAAAAATTGCAACAGGGAGCGAAACAGTGAGCTGAATGACGACCGAAATGATCAGCGCGACGATGACGATGCCCCCGTTTCGGATCGAAGTGATTAGGCTGCCTTCGAATGGGACATCGTATATCTGTGAAAACGCGAACACTAGACTCCGAAAGATCTTCAGGCCGCTCCAGAACAGGAGACCGATACCGAGGAGTGAGGCCTCTGAATGAGCCGCCGGGTAGATGAGCGCGTCTCGGACAAGTTCCTGACCATCCGAAGTGAAAATCCCGGTGAGTGCCACCTGTTGAAGTACGGTCCGTGCCAGCTCTTCGCCCGCAATCGTGGAGACGACTAGAAAGACCAACAGTAACAGCGGGAGTATCGAGACAAAGGTGTAGTATGCGATGCTAGCGGCCAAGAAACCAAGTTCGTTCTCACGGACGAGCGCGATAAACTGCCGAGCGGTACTTTCTACGTCCATGCTAGTTCTGATTTGTCCTCATTGCATCTGTGGACCAGGACAGAGCAACTCATCAACGGTACAACCGTACCTGTTGGATAGATAATGTGGTACATCGTCCTTCGCCTTAATTCTGCTAGCGGGCTGTCCATCCCTGATTAGGGTTGAGCGGCGAGTGGTTCGCAGACAGATACCACATCGGAAAGTAATTTCACTCTCTCAGTCAATATTATTTGCCATTATATCGGTATCGACATCAGCTATCGCTGGCACTATTAACTCTCGCAACAGCGTTTCCGCAGCGGCATCCTATCGCTGGTCGTCGCTGGCCCGCTCTGGATTGGGTTCCCGGCTACCACCCACAGTGCGGTGGGCGCCCTGTTCGGCCTAAACTTGCTCGCCATAGGTCTCTCGATGCTCAGACTCAGAATCGGTAGTTCCCATCGTTCCTGATTACTGACTCGGTTTCTGGGGCGAGACGAGAGTAGCTGGCGCGGATGAGCGAATGATTCAACCAAAGACGGCGGTCTCACTCCAGTGAGAGCGCC
>NZ_JBPEHH010000188.1:0-4469 GCF_054177595.1 Haladaptatus ordinarius
TGTCACACAACTCTCCGTCATCATCTATATCAGGCCGCCAACTATGTGAACCATGCCGCATCTTACAGCCTCGATTCGTCAGCTGCGGCGTTAGCACTTGTGGGTAAGAGACAGAACTAAAGTCGTGGGATTCCTCGAAGAGGAGTTCAAGGTTGCGCGTTTCCTCGGGAACGAAGTACGCTTTTGCGTCTTCCCTCGACGGTTGCCGTCCAATTATGACCAAGAACGTGCGTTCCAGCGCGGATAGCCGTGTCAAAGCGGCCTTCCCACCGATTTGCAACCGGCGTATTAACCGGGAATACCGTATTCCCGTCCACGGTAGGGTATTCAGTCTACTGGGTACCACCTTTAGCGTCAGACGACCAGTTGGCCCGGACGTGGTGGACTGGGCATCGGATTTGTTACCACGCGACGAGTCGATGCGAAGTCGTTCGAGACGGCTTGCCGTCTCGTGATGACGAGAGACGCTGCGTCTCTCGAACCACATCGGTACGGTCAAAGACCGTGTTCGCCAACGAGGGAACTCCGGCACCCTTAAATACGACTGCAGGACGCTTAAACTGTACGGATTCATCCCACGACTAGTCGTGGGCTTTCTCCTGTATTTCTGTAACGGGCGATTCGCCCATCACAGTCCTCGCAAATCACCCACCAGTTCGGCACAGCAAAGCGTTCGCAGTATTGGGTCGTGTCGAGCATATCCGTCCACCGGGCGAACGTCACTCCGTGATCCGCGTTGCCGACCTCGTGGTACTGCCATGCGTGAATCAGTTCGTGGCGCACCGTCGAACTGAATTGCTCCCAACCGTGCGAGTCGTAGGCCTCCCAGCTGAGCCTGATCGTAATCTTGTCCATCTCGGGGTTGTACTTGGTGACGCCTGCCTGTCGTTTCACACAGTGGGACACCTCCCACTCAATCGCACCAATCGGCAAATCAGGAAAATGCTCAGCGGCGACGTTCGCCGCGTGTGCTTGCGCTCGGTCGAGCAGGACGCGCTCAGTCGTCGGTGTGTCGTCGTTGCGTTCGGTCGAAACAACCGCACACTCGGTCAGCGTTCGCTGGTCGGTGATCTCCGAGAACGGCACTTGTCGTTCCATGGATAAAAAGGGCTGAAGCGGTGGTTCGTTCTGTCCGCAAGCATAGCCAGCACGGGAAGCCACCGAGTCCGTCACAGTCGCAGTCTTCGGGTTCGGTCTCGTCTTCGTCCCCCGAGGCGAAGGCCTCAATCGGTAGATGAGACAGAAGAAGTGAGCGACGCGATTCGTTCCACATGAATTGCACTTTAAACGGCATATAATTAACTCGGTGGGGTGATGAGCCATCGAAAATGAAGCGATACACTAGCGGAGTGTGAGAGACGTGCCAGGTTCTTCATCCGATGGTTTCACGCACGGGGTCCTGATTGGGGGTGGCATCGTTTTCTTCGTTGCAGGACTCATAATCGTGGCCGGAGTTCCGGGTGGTATCCTGAGCCCAGCAGTTGGTGGTAGCAACCAGACGACCGCCGCTCCAAGTTCGACGACGTCCACGGTAATGCAAACCAGTGGCGAATCGACCAAACATTCGGCGACAACGAATAGTCGCACAGCAAAAATATCGACGACAGCGACATCGACCTCAGTGTCTTCGACCACGGCGGCACCGACCACGGCGGCACCGACCACGTCAACCACGCAGTCACGGAGTCCGGTGATTTACCGGGTCAACGTTGGTGGGTCGCGACTTCCGGCGATGAATGGCGGGCCCGATTGGTTGCCCGATAGCGAACAACACCCGTCACGGTTCGGCAACGCACTTTGGAGCGGAAGTCACACGAACACTACCGACGATTCGGTGGCAATGACGGCCGCGGTTCCGGCCGGGACACCCGAAGCGATATTCCACAGTCGGCGATGGGACGCAGACACAAAAGATCACAATGACGATACGGAGATGCAGTATCGCTTCCCGGTCGAAAACGGTCAGTATGAAGTTCGACTGTACTTCGCCGAGACGTATCTTGACGATTACCTCAATCGTCGTGTCGGCCCACGTAAGTTCAGCGTCGAAATCGGGGATGAAGAGGTTCTCCACGATTATGACATGTACAAAGAACTCGGCCACGACAGAGGGACGATGAAATCGTTCACAGTGAAAGTCGAGGAGGGCGTCATCAACGTTCGATTCAAACACAAGAAAGAAGATCCGATGCTGTCGGGTATCTCTATCGTCCGTGTGGAGAGCGGAAAGGAGAAAAACGGTCACCAGCAGTGACCGCTCGGTAGGTGGCAGATACGCTTGATATTGAGCGGCCGTCCGCCCATGGACGGCTCAGGAGTTACAGGAAGATGGAGTGGTAGAGCAAGGGAAATGGAGTCCACAAGTTGTTATCTGGTGGATTTCTAGAGGAATAGTGGGCGCGCTAGCGTGTTTCTGCAGCAATGATCGTGAGTTATGAGGCAGTGGTGTCCTCCATATCCATTCATCAGTCAGGTTAAGCAGCGTTCGCATCAATGACGCGCCCGAGGAAGAGTGCGGTGTCAGTAGGTCGATGTCGAATCAGTAAGCAGAACGGCCGATTAACGGTCATCTCGAATGGATTGAGTGCTGCTCCTGACGCTCGTACCTCAACAGCGGTCGCTGCCGCTGCCTCTGTTCCCTCCTCATCGACAGCGACGAAGCTTTTGTGGGGCACGTCGTCGATTTGCAGACGCTCGCCAGCCTTTTCAAGATCGGTCATTCCGCTAAAATCATCAGCATCTGAGAATGTAATTGGCGTTCCGAGCTTTGCAAGCGTCTTCTTGATGACGTCGAGCAGAGCTGTCGGTATCTTCAGTATCGTCGGTCGCTGCATTCATACTCTCTTTGAGCAGTCGCTGGTCGGCGATAGCCCCAACCGTCAACTACCGTGCCATGGATAAAAAAGAGTTGAAGCAGTGGCTAGTTCGGCAGTTCCTTCCGTCCCGTTCGCACGCACGGCCAGCAGGGGAATCCGTTGAGGCCGTCGCAGTCACAGTCTTCGGATTCGGTCTCGTCTCGTCCTCTGAGGGGAAGGCGTCGAGCGTTCCGTCGTCAGTTGCGTTTTCGACGGCAGTCATGTCCTTACAGGAGCCAGCACATTACTACTATTGAACAGAGTAGCATTTATTGCTGAGTAGAAGAGTCTACTAGCATGGCAACGTCAGTGAAAATGGACGAAGGAACGAAGTCTGATTTGGAGGAACTCCAAGCAGAGATTCGTCTAAAAGCAGGAAAGCAAGTAACGCAGCAGGAAATTCTCGCCCGGATCGTTGCACACGCGGTTGACTCGAAAGCTGATCTCATCGATTCGTTTCGCGATGAAATGCCAGCGCTCGATCCAAGGGAGCGAGAAGCGTTCCACCAAGGAATGATCTCCTCTGGCGTGAAAACATCGGAATCAGACATCGACGAAGAGTTGTACGGATGAGCGTCCTTATTGACACTGGTGTTTTTTACGCACATCACGATGAAGACGCTGAACGCCATGATACTGCGGTTTCTGCAATGAATTCAGTACTTACTGGTGAATACGGACAACCGTACACCAGTGACTATGTCTATGACGAAACAGTCACACTAACTCGAATGCGGACTAGTTCATTTGAGGCTGCAAAAACCGTCTCCGACCGAATTCTTGGACGCAAATCATTCCCAGAGATACTCGAGATGATCCAGATGGGACACGACGACTTTAATGCGACAGTCGATACATGGGTCCAATATCAAGACCACGATTTAAGTGTGACTGACGCAAGTCTCGTGACGCTCTGTGAACGATATGATATCGATTCTATTCTCAGTTTTGACTCCAACTTCGATGGAATCGTTCATCGAACAGACCCATCCCATATGTCTACGGAATAAGAAGAGCGAGAAGAATTAGTTCGTCAATTCCTTTCGTCCGGTTCTCACGCATGGACAGCACGGGAACCCGTTGAGGCCGTCACAGTCGCAGTCTTCGGGTTCGGTATCGTCTTCGTCCTCGGACGCGAAGGCGTCAAGCGTCCCGTCGTCGGTTGCGTTCTCGACGGCGACCAAGTGCTTGCAGTAAGCGTTTCGGTGGACGTGGTGCGGGCACGTGCAGGCCATCAGTTCGTCGGTCACGTCGTCGATAGAGACGGTGTACTGGTGGGCTGTGGATTTCTCATGGGCCTCGTTGGTGACTTCGACCATTCCGGGGGCATCGACATCGAAGGCAAATTGTTCGCCCTGTGCGTGTTTCTGTGCCGTCTTATCATTCTGTGGGATCGGCGGCTTGCTGCTATTCTCCTTCTCAAATTGTGTCGAATGAATTGATAACGTCGCTCGTCGAATACACCGGTACTAAATCTTGCTCATCGAAGTCAGTGACCCACGACTGAAGTCCTGTCTCTTACCCATAAGTCAGTGATAGAGAGAAAATCTAATCAAATGAGATCTGAGAAGAAGGAATGAGTCAAAATGCGGTCATCATTGGAACTGAACCTTG
>NZ_JBPEHH010000189.1:0-4465 GCF_054177595.1 Haladaptatus ordinarius
ACTCCGAGGCAGGTCGCGGCCCTGTACGGGTTGCGGTGGGAAGTGGAGTTGCTGTTCCGGGAACTGAAGTCGCTGTATGGGCTGGAGAAGTTCCAGACGAGTGATCCAGCAATCGTCCACCTTGTTGGTGGTGGCGGCTCTGCTGACGCTGACGGTCAGCAGAGCCTTGCTCGACGTGTTTCAAGAGCTGTTCCCAGAGACGGTGTTCCCCCGTGAGCGCTGGGCGAAGACCTTCCGGTCTTTCGCCCGGCTCATCCTCGAAGATCTGGCCCAGTCGTTCGGACATCCACCGCCGAACCTGTCGGAACTGATGTTTCGTGACGCCCGTCAACCAGAGAAATCGTGGCTCTTACTCAGCGAACGAGTGGCTGAGGCCTTCATGAGGCGATCCAGTGCTTAACCGAACACCGATGCTACGGTCTCGGCGATATCGACGTCGGAGCCCCGGGTGGTGGGTATGAAACCATCGAGAAGACACTATCGAATGAAACTGGATGGCCGAACCCAACGAATCGCATCCTCTCGACAGTGCCGGGCGATTCATACGCATATTATGTCGGTACTTCGATGGCTTCACCACAGGTCGCCGGATTAGCCGGCCTCGTCCGCGAATTATCGCCCACTTCAACATCTCAGCAGATCGAAGGGGTAATCAAACGAAACGCCGAGGTGAGCAATGGACGAAGTGATCCCGAACTCGGTGCTGGCAGGATCAACGCGTTGAAAACAGTCGAATCTCTTATGGAATAGGCATCGAGTACGGAGATTTCGGGGTCAGCGAGCATCTCTACATCGACGACAAAGACTCACTCCCCAACGCTGTTGCCCCCGAGGACGATGTCTACAGGCGGAGCAGGCCGAGTGCCTCGGGGCTTGACCCCGAGGCGGTTCCCTTCCGCTCTCGAGCGTCTGCCACGCTCATTATCTTCTCATGGAAAAGTCGCTCGGCATCTGTATCCGGAACCGGTGTTCTGACCGCCAGCTGATACAGAACTCGTGCATCCCCGTTGAATCGATGTTGCTCCCCCCGCATATATCGGTTCTCTCAGAGAGCCCAGAGAGAGGAGATATTAATTTGATGTGTGAAACGACAAGAAGAAGTCAATCGGCGACTTCACATTCATCTAATACGTATGGGAGACATTACGTTTCGAGTCCATATCTCAATTGGTGAGGATTGCAGCCGAGCCAAGCGAATAGAAACTGGAAAGGTACCTGATGTTTGACGTCGATATCAGGGAATGTCTAGAACTGTTCGACGTCGTGTCGGTATCCTCCTTGTTCTTGTAATGCTCCTCTTCGGACTCACCGTCTGGTACGGAACACTCGCTCCAGCCCCCGAACTCGGTGCCTATCCAAACGAAGAACACCTTGCCGATGACTACGATCAGTATCTTGGAAAGAAGGTCTCTGTCAGTGGCGCGGTCGTCGATACCGATCCGATGACGATCGACGTTGAATACGGAGCTAACGAACACATCCAGTTGACCATCACCGACCTCGCCGTAGACGCGAACGAGGGGGACAATTTGCGTGTGTATGGAGTCGTTGCCCCGAACCACACGATTCAGTCTCTCAATGCCTTCGCAGTTTCCCCATCTGGATACCTGTATATGTATCCGGCGTCGTTTTTCGCCGGTTTGTGGGTGCTTGGGCGTATCATCCAGTACTGGCGGCTCGACTTGACCGATTGGACGCTCAAACGTCGCAAGACACCCTTCCAGCCAAAGGTATTCGACCGCGTCCAAACACGCATCCACCAGTGGAGGGAGAACTAATGCCGGATCTTCTTGCACACGCCTTTATCGCGTACTCGATTGCACTCCTCCTGTCATGGCGCTACGACTGGATTTCTCCCGCGTATGCAACGGTCGCGATGGCGGGGGCATTCATCCCCGATTTGACGAAGATCAAGCTTGTCATCAGCAGTGGGACTGTCGAACAGTTGTTGGGGATTCCGTTTGATTGGGACGCACTCCACACTGCTGGCGGTGCCCTCGTCGCAGTCTTCGTCGGTGTGACGGTCGTCGCACCGCGCGAGCGGAGGCGGGTGTTTGCCCTCTTGAGTGTGGGTGCGCTCTCGCACCTGTTCGCCGATGGCCTCCTCCAGAAACCGTCCGGGCACTCGTATGCAGTATTCTGGCCGCTCACACAGTATTATCCGCCGACACCGGGACTGTACTTGAGTACGCAGGCCAAGCCAATGATCGTCGCTGCCACCGTAGCGCTTATACTTCACTTTGTCACGCGCTATCGTTCGCAGCGTTGACCACCTCTCCGCTCAAAACGAAGCTCGGTGTAGATCGAAGCTGAGAGGCTTATGAGAAACTCAGTCAGCGGTACGACCACAGAGCCGATTACTCGTGTCTATACAGTGCGACATCGAAACAGGAAGCCCGCTTCAAATCCTCGATGGCATTTTGCAGCGAGGCCGTCAGGTTGAGCAGGGCTGGATAGTTCGCCCGAATTGGACGATCGAGTAATGTTTTTCGACCGTATCAGTGCGATGGCGTCTGAATTATTCGAGAACCGATTGTCCATGATACGACCATTATGACTTGCAATCAGAAGGATTCCTTGCACGCGACTATCTGTGACTGTATTGCCAGTGATAGCATTATTATCGCTGTGCAAAAGACGTATGCCCACGGCATTCTGGCTGGCGGTATTGGTTGACAGGTGATTCCGGTTCGACTGATCACCGAGATACAGTCCGTAGAATCGATTCGAGACAGTGTTATTTGAGAGGCGGTTATCGTCTGCTTCGGACAACCAAATGCCAGCAATCCGATTCGCCGTCGCACTATTGTTGAGGACTGTGTTTGTATTGGCACCGATGAGAACGATTCCATACTCGTTTTTCGAGGCAGCGTTTGATGCGATCGTATTGTTTCGAACGCCACTCCGAACGAGATGAATCCCAAACAGCGAGTTTGCTGTTGCAGTATTATTCAACACTACATTGTGGTGACTCATTTCTTGAAGCGATATCCCATACACTGCGTTCTTCCTGGCCGTGTTCTTGACAACAGTCGTCTGGTTCGAGCTGAGTAGTGTGAGACCGACGCGATTGTTCGCAGTTACTGTGTTTGTGACCGTTCCATTCACAACGTGGATATAGCGGATCCCATCGTCCCAGTCAGTCACGTTCACGTTCCGAACGGTCACATTCGAAATCGATCCATCGAACGAGCCGACGAGCACACCGCCGGTGCCGAACGCTCCCGTACCGTCGATCGAATGGCCGTTCCCGCTGAACACGACGTTACTCGACGCAATTCGAATGCACTTGTTGGCGCTGCTGTCCTTGATGTCCGCCGTGAGTTCGTATCGGCCAGGTTCATTGATCGTTGTGCACGAATCAATCTCGGATACATTCCGTGAGTCTGTGGACTCTGTTCCAACGAGGTGGATACCGGCGTACGTGATGCCAGCAAGGACGATCACAAGTCCACTCACAAGAATCGCGAGCCGGAGTTGGCGCTGACCGATATCCACAGCCATACGAAACACAGGTACCGAGTTCAAATTAGTTCTGTGGCATAGGTTACCAAACGATGGGACGTTCGAGACTGACGAGAGGTGACCGGTGTCAGTCGCGGGAGCAATATTCCCAGCGGAATACTTGGCTGAGAAGGATATCCCCATGCTGCTGGGTGGAAACGAACCACCAAAGGAGTGCTCCCGATACCACTAGTAGAGTGTAACAAGGTTGTTTGGAACACAGCAATCGAATCGAGAGCTGACGCTGAACAGACAGCGTCTTCGATTCGTATGTGAAAACGGCAGCGTCTTCGAATCCGACTTCACCAAGTCGGTCGAACGTTGCGTTGCCGTTAGCAAGGGCGTTATTTCATAATCCCGGCACACAGACTATGGCATACGAGTCATACCGATGTCGAGCCAGAAAGGCGCCAACCGGGAACGGGAACTTGTCAATCAATTGGATGACGCTGGATTCGCCGTGATGCGGGCCCCAGCCAGTGGGAGTGCAACCCCGCGCGAGTTGCCCGACGTGCTCGCTGGAAACGGAGAGGTGTTCTACGCAATCGAAGTCAAAGCAAGTAGCGGGAATCCGATCTATATTGATGGCGATGAAATCACTGACCTCGAGTACTTTGCGCGTAGTTTCGGCGCTGAACCCCGAATTGGGGTACGATTCGATCACGAAGATTGGTATTTCTTCCTGCCGGATGACCTCTATGTGACCGATGGTGGAAACTACCGCGTGAAACGTGCCACCGCAATTGCCGCAGGCACTGATTTTGACGAGCTCACTGGCCACTCCGTCCAAACCAAATTAGACAATTTGGGGAACGATAACTGACATCCTCCCCCACGCTAAAGCCTGTCTCTTACCCATAAGTCAGTGATAGAGAGAAAATCTAATCAAATGAGATCTGAGAAGAAGGAATGAGTCAAAATGCGGTCATTATTGGAACTGAACCTTGAGTCGCTATGAGTA
>NZ_JBPEHH010000190.1:0-4378 GCF_054177595.1 Haladaptatus ordinarius
CAGCCGTAAGAACAGTGTCTGGATGGTAGAGAAATCTCATAATCACCCATCCAGACGCTTCCTGAGAATCTAACCCCGTCAGTCGTGACTATCCACTGACTCGATGGGAAGTACCGAATTTCCATCGAGTCAGCAGTGACCAATCGAACCACCAGTCTTCCGTCAGAACAGGCGTGCTGAATAGAGAGGCTGGGCCGTGTTTAGACGCGGCGTGACGCAGGCATATGGTGGCAGTCCACGTCGACGGAACAATCGCTTTCGGAACTCTTCGACGCGATGCACTCACGGCAATTCGTTAGGACTCGTCGCTCTGATCGCCGTCTAAACACAGCTGAGACCGTGTATTCAGCACAGTTATACCTACGGGATTGTAGGGTTGCGAAACAGTTACAGAAACCAGCAGTAACCCGCATCGAACGTCCACGATTCTCCCCGTGCCATTAAGTAGATGCACGATAACGTGTCGCATGTCTCATTAGCCTCAAACACGGTCTATACGAACGTTCAGGAGCCTCACGTGACACGCGTCACTCTAGCTCGCCGTTCCGCTGGAGTGCGTGCGTCGATGACGCAAACTGCGCGCCGCTGGTGCTGGGAACGTCACCTGAAGGATATCCCCATGGTCGCCCGGTGCGTCCTGCGAGCCGCACGAAAATAGATAGCAGCAACACGCCACGGACCAGCTGGCTTCAGCAGGCGGACTGCTGGTTGCTGCCGAAAATAGGAACGGTATTCACAACGTCTGTTATCCTCTCAGCTTTCAATCACGATATTGCATGTGTGCGCCGTACGCGCCACCAAATGCTGAAAAGAATGAGGCTAATCCGACAGCAATAAACACTTCCCACGGTGTCGGGAAGATTAGTGAAGCAATATAGGTTATAACTAATGTAATTATAAGCGAAATAAATCCTGCAACAGCTGATTTCTTGAGTGTCTGCGAATCCATACAGTAAATCACATGATGGTGTCACAAAGAACTTATCGGCACTATCTAGTTTAGCTCCTCCTCGACAGGTGTTCGATTGTCGATCGATTGATGCGGTCTCTGACAGTTGTGACACCCTCCCCGCCGTAAACGGCGGGATTCTCTCCTCGAAGAAAGATAGACACGATACGGAACGACTCGAAGAGCAATTGACAACTAGCGTGACTCATTTCCCGGCTGTTCGGTCGGCTGTTGTTCCGTCGGGGGTTGTTCCGTTGGTGGTTCTTCAGTCGGGGGTCGTTCCGTCGGAGGCTGTTCCGTTGGCGGCTGCTCAGTCGGTGTCGCTTCGGGTTCTGTAGTGGTCACTTCAGTTGTTGTTGTCGTCGCGGCGCAGTCAGCCGCTGGCGGTGTGACGGCAATGGCCGCACGGTCATACCCGAATGATTCGAGATTCAGCCGCCAAACGAGTCGGTCATCGTCGCTCGTCGGTCGCCAGTCGACGGTAAACGCGTGTCGATTCGGCCGGAATCTGCGTGGTGGGCGGCCCATGGCATTGCCGTCGAGGGTACTACTGAGACGCAATGTCGCGTCGTTCGGATTATTGTATCCGAAGATCACGCGAATCATTTCCGCGTCGATTGGCCGACAGTCGACGAAGTACGGTTGTATTCGTTTCGGACGAATCTGGCGGAGACACCGTCTCGGTGTGGGATTCCTGCGGTCGATCTGGGGGCCATCAGGGTACCGTTTGTACGCCGTCACATATGCCACAGAGAAGCCTGAAATCCCCTCGTCGGCGAGCTGTTTCGGTGGGAGGCGACGCGTGCCGCGGATCGGGCCGAACTGGAAGTACGACGTTGCAAATCCGACTTGATCGAACCAGCCCGTCGTGATTGCGACGATCTGGAAGGGGCCTTTCACTCGCACGGTCTGGCAGTCGAGAAACTCGACGGAACCGGGCGACCGAGGAAGGTTGGCCGGGTCTTGTTTGCGGCCGTTTAGGTACACGTTCGCGTTCCCGCTCGCGTTGAAATACGCAATTTCACCCGAAAAGCGGTACGCATCTCCCCCACCGGCAATAGCTCCCGTCACATTCCCGTCGAAAACATTGTCTTCGTCGTCGATGGTGAGAAATCGCTCCGCGATGGGTGCCCCACCGTTTTCCTGTGTTTTTCTGACGCGGCCGGTAACGCTAAATTCGTACTCAATGACGTTCCGTGGACTCCCCCCGAAGATGACGAGGATATTTTCCAGTCGCTGTCTTCGGCGTTGCAGCGGTTTCATCCCGATCATCCCGGCAACTCCCGAGAGGAGGTGTCGCCGACTGACGGTCTCGGACTTCATAGAAGACAACTAGTCGAGTGATGACGAGATAAAGCGCAGTGATTGTTCGTCACCAATCACAACCTTACGTGGTTCTCGACTCTTTAAGGAAAAATACAGTGAAAAAGTCGAGGTACTTCTACAGGTGGAGCAGGCCGGGTATCTCGAAGCGTGACCTCAAGCCGGTTCACACAGTCGACTGTTCGGTCGTTTCTTCTGCGGTAACTTGGGTTACCCGCCGGGAATTACTTGTGTCGTGGATCGAAGCCCGACGCTTGTTTTTTGTTCCCACGAGGGGCACATCCCGTTTCCGGGGTGGGCGGACACTCGAACCGCCAGTTTCGGGCGGTCGGAGACCGAAGGGGTCATAGCCTTCGACCCGACACGAACCGAGACGCGGGCAACGGTTGTAAACGTTGCCCTCAGGACGTGTACGGCGCGTATCCCACGACTGAAGTCGTGGGTTTTGCGCCTGTCCAACCATATAACGGACGAGCGACGGTCGACATTGCAGCGACTTAGTCGCCAATGACGATCGCGGCTACTAGCCGCCTGCTTGCCTCACTCGACCGGCTGGGCCTCGGGGAACTGATAGCTCCCGTTGAGAATCGGCTTGCGTGGTTGGTAGAGCCGAACCAAGTAGTTCCAGTCTTCTGGCGTGTAGAGGAAGTTGGGTTGATCGGGGTCGCCACCAAAGTGCACCGTGACACTCTCGTCAGCATTCCGTTCTGCGGTCACGTTGTTGACCGAATACGCGTCGTACTTGTTCTTCTCGAGATACCAGTCGCTGTTATAGACGGTGACCGACCAGAACCCGTCGACAGGGACGTCCTGGACAGTAAGTGTGTGTGGCGTTTCGCCGTCGTTCTGGGCGGGAACCCTCGAAAGGAAGGTCGTCTCAGATGCCGGAAATCCAAACGCTGTCACACTCGCGAGCAAGAATTTTACGGGATTGACCTCGTCGACGTCGCCATAGGCACCGCTGAAGTCGGTCATCGTTTTTCCGACTGTGACGAGCGCGTCGAAGAGTTCTTCGAGCGATTGCTGATCCCAGTTGGGTATCTCGAACGTGCCGACCGAGGCCTGGCTCACTGCGAGTTCGTCCTGTAATCGATGGGCGGTCTTTACGTCGTCCGGATCGTTCGGGTCGACGAACGTACGGACCAGGACACCGGCGTACCGCGTCCCGATCTCGTCCCGGGTCAACGTGTACTCGCCAGGAGCGTATTCGAACATCTTGACGTACTGGTCCTCGTTGAGAACGACCATCGACTGGTAGCGATCACCAGTATCCGGTAGCGTGATGGTGACTGGTTCGGTGAGATCGAAGACCGCAAACGAGTACAGCGTGTCTCGATTGGTCAGGGCTTCGATCTGCGCGTCGATGGGTGCGAGCGTTCGATAATGATAGAACTTGCCGAATGCACCCTTTTCGACCTGGCTTTCCATTTCCCTATGCAACTGTGCGCGTGGGAAGCTCTTCCACGTGACTGGAACCGTCTCGGTTTTGTTTGCCGCCTGTTGCTGGGCCTGTTTGGTGGTCTGGCTCGACGTGCCCTGGCTGGCGTTGGCACTACCGACACCCATCGTGAGTAAGCCGGCGAGCCCCGCCCCCCGAAGTGCGGTTCGGCGTGTTGACTGCAGTGGGTTGGAATTCGCTTCTGAATCAGCCGGCGTGTCGTGTGTCTCGTTGGTCATGGTTGGTGTCTCTCGTTCTCTCACTCGGTGCCCAACAGTACTGCTCCACCCAACTCCCACCCTCCTACGACAACCCCGGATAAAGAGATAATGCCAGAATTGTATAAGATACTAATATAATAGAAGTGTGAACTGCTGAACGACCAATTCGGCCGAAATCTGAAATCGGTTCTCTCACCACCGAACAACCCAGTCCACTCCGTTTCGATATCGTGGGCATGTTGCATTAGCGCCTCATATCTTGCACCAGCTTGACAAGTCACCACGCTGCTGTCACAACTGGGTTGCTGAATATCGCTAGTTGTCCACTCTCGGTACTTCCCATCGAGTCAGTGGATAGTCACGACTGACGGGGTTAGATTCTCAGGAAGCGTCTGGATGGGTGATTATGAGATTTCTCTACCATCCAGACACTGTTCTTACGGCTGC
>NZ_JBPEHH010000191.1:0-4358 GCF_054177595.1 Haladaptatus ordinarius
TTCAACATATTCACGCCCCATCACAGCATCCAAGACAGTCTTCGTCTTATTTCGCGGTCTTTACCGTGTGAGGCGCAGCTTTTGCCGATGCAGTTATCGAGAGAGTGGACAACTAGCGATGCTTGTCCTTAGACAAAACCTGCAATCGTAAGATGCCCCTCCTATTCTGGTTTCATCGACCCTTTGCTAGCCGCTAAAGCAACAAATTTAAAGAATTCATCTCTCAACATCTAGCTCTCGAATCAGTACTTGAATATCTCACTACTGTAGGAAACTCTCGCCAAAAACGATGGAACGAAGGGGATGCCGTTAGGCTACCTACAGGAAGTCCAGGAACATGCTCAGCGACAGGTCGCTGTGCTTAGTCCCACTTTTTCCACACTTTTTTTTCTTCTTCTTGCACTTCTTTCCTTTCTTGCCGTGGTGGTGGCCCTTCTTTTTCTTCTTCTTGCCGTGGTGGTGGCCCTTCTTTTTCTTCTTCTTGCCGTGGTGGTGGCCCTTCTTTTTCTTCTTCTTGCCGTGGTGGTGGCCCTTCTTACCGTCGTGGTCTTTCTTTCCGTTCTCACTACCACTTTCGTTGACTGCGGTTGCTTCGGCCGCCTGGATGTTCTCGTTCACCTGGTAATTGAGCTGTTCTGCCGTTGCATTGCCGTTGTTCACAGCGAATGCAACTGCACTGAACTGCTCGTTGACGTTCAGCTGCTGAATAACCTGCGTCTGCGTAATATCGACACTGGCCGTCTGCTGGGTCCCATCATCGTAAGCAACCGCCCAGGATTCGTCGCCCTTCGCGTCCGTGCCGCTCATCACCTTGCACGCCTCGTGATGGCTATTATCGACGTTCACTGCGGTTGCTTCGGCGACCTGCGCGTTGAAGTTCGCCTGGTAGCTGGCCTGCGTAGCCGTCGCCTCACTATCCTGGAGCGCAACGGCGACGGCCGCATTCTGCATGTTGATGTTTTCTTGACCAACCCTCTGCACTTGCGTGATGTCCGCTGATGCAACCTGGTTGGACTGGCCGTCCCCGTCCTTCGAATGCGTCATCTCGACATCCGAGACATCAGCCTCGATCTTAGCGCTCGCTGTGACCTCTTCAATCGACTTCGGATCGATGTTTATCGCGGTGGCATCGGCAATCTGCTGGTTCACGTTGTACTGGCAGCTGATCTGCCATGCTTTTGCGACACTGTCGCTGCCGACGGCGATCGCAACGGCGACACCCTGTTCGTTGACGTTGACCTGTGTAACGTCCTGGGACTGGATAACCGACGACGAGGCGGTCTGGGAATCACCGTCACCACTGTTTGCCGCCAACGCTTCAGCAGACTGGTAGTTGTTGTTTTCCTGGTAGCTCCGCTGGTACGCTCGGGAATAGCTACTGTCCTCCGCGATCGCGACAGCAGTACTCTGACTATTGTAGTTGAATTGCTCGACCTCTTGGTCTTGCTCAATCGTCGCCTCAGCAAACTGCTCGCTCTCGTATGTATCGTCGCTGACGACCCACCCAGCGAACTCCCGGCATTCTGTCTCCTCAGCGAAGACGATGTAGACGTTCTTGACGCCCTCGAACTTCTGCTTCTCCGTCTCCGTGCCTGCGTTTATTGACTGGGCACTACCAGCCTGCGTGTTTTCGTTGTTCTGGTACGTGCGCTGGATGGCTTCTGCCTGACCGCCGTTGATGGAGATTGAGACAGCGTTACTCTGCTGGTTGACGTTCAGCTGGGAGACGTTCTGGTACTGGATGACTTCTGACGACGCCTGCTGTGACTTCGCGTTGAGGTTGCCTTTGTTGTCCTCAACCCACGACTCAAGGTCGGTCGACGATGTGTCCAGGCCAAATAGCAGGTAGACACTGTCCCCGTCCACATCCATTACGTCGTTCGACTGCGCGCTCGCACGGCCGGCAAAGTTGGTAAGAACACCAGCACCCATTCCGGCTGCGGCGACTCCTTTGAGATAGCCTCTTCGTTTAACCTTACTGCTACAGTTGTTGGTTTCTTCCATGGCGCGGCATAGCAGAAGACGCATTCATATTTTGTTATAAGCCGTCTACTCTCAATACTACTGTAGTAGGCGTTAGCTATACTATCGTATGTAGCAAAAAAATAGTGGCCTGACTGTAATTCTATCTCCTCAGGTAGTTTCCTGTGGATGGAAACCGCTGTTAAAAATGCGTCACCGGCGACGCCTTTCGATGCCGACCGACCGGGGAGAGAAACATTGATCCAAGCCCACGTACTCCATCCCATGATGAAATCCCGGGCATCCGCGCTATTTCCGCTATAACCAGTGATTTCTGGCCAGTAACCACCTTAGTGTCTGCTTCGATGAAGGATAAGCAGGTGCGTATAAAAACCACTTCTCCCCATACTGTGGTAGTGGACGAGGCGATGCGGTAGTGAGCGACGAGTATGAGTGTAAACCGGTCGAGACCAGTGGCAACCTCGGGCAACTCGAATACGTCCTGATCACCGAGGAGCCGTCGAAAGCGCGGGATGCGAAACTCTTGCGGCTCATCAATGAGACCCGCGAATTGGAGAAAGAGTACAACGACGGTAAACTCACGGACTACAACAAGCGACTGATCAGGCGGGCATTGGCCGAGTTGACGCCCGCGATGCGCCAACGCCTGCAGTCGACGTTTAAACGGAAGGGCTCTGGTGAATCACTAGACGGCGTCGGTTTCGTCCGTTAGAATTTGGAAGATGAAGCGGGAAATCGGCGATAGCTCATGTCGAAGATCTCCCGCTTCACGAGCAAAGCGGTTACGTTGGCTAAAAATGTTGTTGGTGGCCGAGGCGAAGTCGCCGCCCCCGAAGGGGGTGGCGGCTTCGCCGACTACGCTCTCGTGTCGCTACACTGTCTGCGGGTTTACCTCGATGAATCGTATCGCAACGCTCTGGATCTGTTGAGCGAGATGCCGCATATTTGCGGGGAGATCGGCCTCGAAAAGGGCGATCCCCCTGACCACTCGACGCTGGTAAAGGCGTTTGATAGGTTCGAGATGAAGGTCTGGCGAGTGATGCTGCGCCTGTCGGCGCAGCTGCACGACCCCTCGGGTCACGCCGCCATCGACGCCACGTTTTTCGACCGCGAAAACGCTAGCAAGCACTACTGCCGCCGGACGAATTATCGTGTTCAAACACTCAAAGCGACCGCGCTCGTCGACACAGAGAGTCAAGCCATCCTCGACGTTCACTGTACGACCGAGAAACCGCACGACACACGGCTCGGCTGGCAGGTCGCCTGCCGCAACGCAGGCGACCTGTCCAGCCTCGCCGCCGACAAAGGCTACGACTGGATGGAATTACGCGATAAGCTCCGTGACGAGGGCGTAAGACCGCTGATTAAGCATCGCATCTTCCGGCCCATCGACCACGCGCACAACGCGCGGGTCGATGGGCCTCGCTACCGCCAACGAACGATGTGTGAGACCGTCTTCTCGTCGATCAAGCGCACGCACGGCGCCGCCGTGCGTGCTCGCACCTGGTACCGAGAATTTCGTGAGCTCGTCGTGAAATGTATCGTTCACAATATCAAGCGAGCTGTGAAACGGTAAAATCACGCGCTGTATGGCGATTCACCAGTGCCGTTTTTTGGGAAATAGCTGACGTCAGAAAGTCGGCCTCGGCACTCATAGGGTTCTTCATAACCAGCCGCCACGCCGGTTCAGAACACGCGTCTCGTCATCGGCCACTCCGAACTACACAGTGGAGCACAAAAAGACCTGCACTCACGGTCACGAGGATTGTTCTCGATTTCCACCAGCCCCGCGGACGTCGCACGCGAAAACACTTCCCTCAGGCTATCGTTCTCCCATCTATGACGAACCCACTCCCCGACGAAGCCGAACGTCTCCTCTTCGAAGCGTCGGTCATGGCCCATCTCGCGACGAGTTCCGACGACCGCCCGCACGTCGCGCCGGTGTGGTACCACTACGACGACGGAACGTTCTCGATTCTCACGGGCGGGCGGAAACTGGCGAACGTCCGGAAGAACCCCCGCGTCGCCGTCTCTATCCAGCAGGACACCGACGGGAAAGCGGAGTGGATGGTGACGGTACAGGGGACGGCCACCGTCGTTGAGGACGACGAAGCGACGCGGGCGGCCGCCGCTCGAATCAACCCCCGATACGGTGCGAGCGAAACCGCGTACCCCGAGAACACGCTGGTTCGAATCGAGGTCGGGTCGGGGTCGTTCACCCGATACTGAGCCGCAGTCTCCCGTTTCTTCCGGTCACCACGTTTTCGGGATATAGAGGTTCTACAAATGAATATCGACGGAATCAAACGTGATTTGAGGAGTAGTCGGGGCCGTTCTCTCGACCGATCGGTCGGTGGTGGGAAAAGACAGCTCGA
>NZ_JBPEHH010000192.1:0-4334 GCF_054177595.1 Haladaptatus ordinarius
GTAGCCTCATTACGCACCAATCCGGACAGCGGCTGAATCAGGCGACTGATTCAGTCGCCTCATTCTGACTACTACGTGTCAGCAACTGGTCTCTTGAGCCAGAGTGGACAACTAGCGAATCTGTACGATTTTCTCGAGTTGGAGCGATTGCGACGAGGAGTTCTCGTACGTCTCACCGGAGACGTTCACACCATCCGGCTGCGGGGTGTTGAACGCATGAATCCACCTTGGTTCATCGCGGTAGTTCTCGTAGAATTCGTCGAGTGAACCACAGTCGAAGGCGTCGCGGCGTGTGATGTATCCCCCGAATCGGTACCGTCGCCAACACTTCGCACCCGCTATGTAGACCGGATTCTCCCCCGCATCGGGTGCTAGTTGGATTACGCCTGGCTCTGGGGCTGGCTTCTCGCCAGGTTGCCACCCCATCCATGGGTTGGCACCAGCGTCGTTGACAGCCAGTTCGTCACAGTCCCTGCAAACGGGATTCGCGTAGCCAATGGGCAGATTCCGTGCCTCTGTTTCGGGCGCTCCGCAGATTGCACATCGCAGGAGTTGTGCCGGTTGTGACTCGTCATCTGGTGGTCCATAGCGGTCGGATACGACGATGTCCTCGGGTGGCTGTGCGGCGGGCACCAGTCCGGATAGATCGAATGTTTCGTGATTCATGATGAGACGACTCTTTTCAATTTATTATCGTAGTCTGCCATAAGTGACACTTCCGGTGAGTATAGCTTCGAGAGCTTTTACAAACGGTTCGCCTTCATCATGGGTATCCGTACACTATTCAGACGAGAGGACCATCTCAAACCGGTGTCGAGGACGTGAATATCGACGCTTTGATTCGAGAGCACGAGATCGTCACCGTCGAACCAGGGATGACGATAATACCCAGATACAGCGACAAGAAATCGGGTCCGCGGACGTCTTCGTACAGTCCGGCGTCCGGCGCGAACGTGAACCCGCCCCGGTTAGCATCGTGCAGTTAGCGCACGATTTGACCTTCTCGTGCCGCCACGACAACGGGACCAACACGTTTCTCTACGTACTTCTTGGATCTGAATCTATCGAAAGAGCCCTCACAGTCTTAAACAGAGAGAAGCTATTGATGTCATGACTGAAATTCTACGTTTGCTTGAGGGACTGCTTTTTTGACACTTTCGATCCCACGACGAACTCCCTGTTTCGACTTGTATCCTTCACCGCAATCTGCGATGATGTTCCCATTCGAGGCCACAAGACGCCATCGCCACTCGTCGGCGTTATCACGATAGACTTCAAAAACAGGTTTACTGGGCATACACGAGGTATACCACTTGATACAGATAAATTGGGGTGCTACCTGTCGCTGCAAGGGGTTACAAGGGTACCCAGAGATGGGCATGTCTTTCTTGTTAGTCCGGTGTCGGTACCACTAAAACCGGTCTGGTTATTGTCCGCAGGACTCGACGAGTAGTGCTACCAAGATACCGTCCGGTAAGGTTGGTTTCTCCTTGGGACGCCATTACTATCAGGTCTATATCATTCTTGTCGGCGTACATAGCGATCTCAGTAGATGTCGTTCCCTTAGCCAGAGTCGATTGCAGATCAATATCGTCGACGTCAATCTGCTCGATGAATCGTTCAAGCGCATCTTGTCCTCTCTTTTCTAATCGTTCGATATACCTTTGAGAGACTCCACCTGCATCAAATGGTCCAGCCTCAGCTTGCACATCGACGACTGTTATAACGTGTAGGACCCCTCCTGTACGTCGTGCAAAATCGGCACCGTACGGAACGGCATGTTCGGCGATTTTGCTTCCATCAGTCGCGAGTAGTATACGCTCGTATCTCTGTCCGGTTTCTTCCTGAACTTGGCCGTCCGTTACTGTCAATACGGGAACCTCAACGCTCCGTAAAACGCGTTCGGTGACAGTCCCGATCAAGTATTCCTTAGCACTTGTCTGTCCATAGCGACCCATGGTGATAAGATCGATATCGTTCTCAGCGACGTACTTGGTAATGATTTGACTCGGGTTTCCTTCGATCAGGGACGTCTCGATCAACGGCGACCCATCGATATCTAGTTCCATCACCTCTTCGAGGATGGAGCTTCCGTGCTCTCTCTTTCTGGCCTTAGATCTTTCTCCAGAGAGAACCCCACTCTTGACCACGTGCAGGACATCGACGGAGGCATCGTATTTAACAGCAAGCTCAAGACCGTACTTGGCGGCTCGTTTCGCGGGCTTGCTGCCATCTACTGGGATGAGGAGTTTGTCGAACATGGTTCGTTAATCGGCTCTCGATGGTTCCGTGTTACTCGAAAATGCATGAGTGACCGCATTAGTTGTCTGGCCAAGTATCTTGGCGGCTGCTTGTCTCCGAGCGACGAACAATCCGATTCCGAAAACGATGTAGATTGCACTGAATACCAACAGCAGTTGATACTTCGAGATGGGAAGAGAGATGATGTGCCGGATCATGAGGAACTCGATCAGTACCTGTGAGATGAACAGGACGAACAGCGCAATAGCCTCACGGATCGAGACTCGGAGGTCAACGATGAGCGCCAGCGCGAAGAAGGATTGGGCAGCGGTAATCCAGATCTCTGCCGCTTGTATCCTATCGAATAGAAGCGCTCCGTAGCTACCAAGAGCGATCGAGTAGACGACGACGAGCGTCCCGATAAGCAGCGTCCACTGGTTCAGCTTCGAGGAAATCAGCGCGTTAAATCCGGCAGTCGAACGCGCCTTGTTCACCAGTACGAGGACCACGATGAGTTCGGGTGACTCCGATGCTAAGGGCGCAATCCACTGAATCATGAAGAATGACGGGACGCCCACCTGTTTCCCCAGTTCTTCCAGACCGTGAGCGAAGGGTTCGACAGCAGTAAAAATAATCAATCCAGCGTAGGCGAATAGTGCGAGAACAAGAGTAATCCGATACGGTTTCGCAAAGGTCTGCAGGTAGGCTGGGACGCCGACGTGTTCTTCCTCGGCTTCGTGTTCACCGCGGAGGATAATGATGATGTATGCGACATAGAGGGAAACCAGAATCACCGTGTCAAAAATATCGATGCCCCCATTGAAGGGGACGAGAAACGCCCAAACTGTCGCAGCCAGCAGAAAAAAGATCTCTAAACCGATATCTTGATCGAGCGAGACTGTATCGGCGAGGAACCCATCTCGTTTCGTTACTGCGGGATCAGAAGCTGCCCCCCGCCGGAGAATCGTGAACAGGGCGATGCCTGCCCATCCAATACCGATGAGGATGCGGTTCGCTCCAGTCATGTTGGCGACGGCGAGGTTTCCCGCCTCAACGCCGCGCGATGTTCCTGCGAACTGTCCAGCGTTCCACGCGTACAGGGCATCAACTGCGTATTCGGGTGCTACAGCAAGTACTGCCAGTACTGCGATAGCAAACGCGCGTGGGACATCTTTTTCTGCCGTCTCGGCTCCCCACGTCAGGAGAAACGAGGCTCCAAGGACAGCGATCCCACTCACTGTCACTGTAGCTATTGCAGAAAACCCGTGGAAAGCGCCGGCCCCGAAACTCCCGATCCAAGGGAGAGTCAATACAGTTGCGGCGACAAGGGCACCGAGTATTTTCCAATTCATGAATACGTCATTTTGTGCAGATTAGTCATCGTCCTCACGCTCCGGTAGTGTGTGTGGTCCACGTGAGTTTTGCTTAAAAACCACAAGATAAGACTGTCCGTAGCGATGCTGGGGAGTACACGGTCTGAAACTCCCGATGTCTCGATTTGGCGGTGAATTAGGAATCATCGGGGTATAACCGCTATCCTCCGAAAAATTAGCGCTTACGGGGATAGACGCCCATCGATAGTAAATGAAAGAAAACGAATCAAGAACGAACGAGCCGGTGTCCAAGAATCCTTATTCACTGGGATGAATAGTTTTGGATATCATACAATAAAGAAACAATCCCCCACCTATAACTAACCCGCTTAACCAAGCGATGCCGATAGTTAGCGGACGAGAGGCAATAACACCTTGTAATCCATGCATAACGAGAAAAGCGGTAAGTAGACCACCCCCGACCCATATATAGGGGTGGCATCTCAAAGATATTCTACTAGTTCGATGGCGTATCCGGACATCAGGTGAGATTAGACTTAACTATACCCTCTCCGCACCTTCTGTATGGTAAATGCACGCCGCGCTGGGCATGCGCTATCCAAGCGGCGAGCACGCTGAATCTTATCATCGATTGAGGATATCACCTATGGAAACGCTGCTAACCGAACAAACCACCGCTGGCGACAAAATAATTACGCCGTTCCCGTATCTGCTGTCCTCACAGCCGGTAGGCGGTCGGAACGTGTCTGCGGTGCGGTC
>NZ_JBPEHH010000193.1:0-4235 GCF_054177595.1 Haladaptatus ordinarius
TCGATGTAGCGGATGGAGAGCGAAGCATTTGGCCTGCGTATGAAACCACTGTTGGAGATGAGCTAGACATCTTGTTCGGGGTGTTCCCGGCGGAACACCCCTTTCTCCTGCGCCCTCAGTCTCTTTATCGAGACTTGTTCGTCGACCTCTATATTCGATAGCTCGTAGAGGTCCTCCTGAAAGTCACACTCAACTGGGAGCCCTTCGAGAAACGCCCTGAGAAAATCAGTCCCCATTCCGTGTGGTTCATTTGAATCGAGGAGATATCGTAGGAGTCGATTTACGTAGACTTCTGCTCGACGCTGTTTCCCTAGTCCATATTCGATGACATTCATCAACGAACGTGGCTGCTCCGGAACGTCAGTAATCGACTTCCATCGTTGTTCAAGGGTATGTAAGCGCTCATCTATCGTTAATTCTGATTCCATCAATACATCTTATTCCACCTATTGTATGTCTCGGTTATAGATGTTTTCCGTCGAATGCTTCTGCAAGAGTCTATTCTCACTGGTCAATCAACCAGTCCTATTCTACAGTTTGGAGGTTTTCGAAACCATTGTTAGATACACAGCCACTCACTTCGATGGCGCGAATAGCTTTCTCCCAGTATGAAAATAATCAAAGAGATCGCGATGAAAGACGGCGGTTGTACTGCTCACGATTCTGGGGTACCACTCGGTTTAATCCATGGTAGTATGTCTTCACTCGACCGACGGAGAATGCACGCACTCTGCTCGAAATATACTATTGTTGAAACAATCGGTTGGTAGTGACTGCGACCTCATTCACGGGAGGACCGTCCATTGGTTGACCACTCATTTTTGTTTCTCGCTGTCGGGTCGCCACCTCTCTCTGTACGGTCCCAAATACTCCATATTCTTTGTCCCTCACCATTGATACTTCCGCGATTTCGACGATCGTTGCCTTCCCTCGCAATTCAGCACTTACATACTCTCCACCTGCACCCCTGTACCCCACTATTACTTTGGAAGAATTTGGAGGTGCAGGTCGGCCTCTGACAGTTTTAAAATTGCGTATAGAACCGTAGGGCTGGTTTCCGGCCGTAAAATCCAGCCTTAGGATTGTCTAGAGCAATTTTGAATCGTAAATGAAGCCTTACAGCTACTCAAACCGCTAATAACACCACTTTTCGATCTAGCATCCAATTATGTAACTCATCCAACCTTAGGCTTCAAATTTCTTGTTACTATTCCAACCTTAGGGTTTGGAGGTCAAAACCGCTGAGGAGCCGAAAATCCTTGCATAGAAGAGCTAAATCCAGCCTTAGGTTTGCAGCATTGTCGCCAACTGGAAAACAATGACTGATATTTGATTATTTTGTGGTAGAGTAGCCCATTTCTCGTTCAATTAGGCCTCGATGTCGATTGACTATCGAGCTGCTCGTACAGTTCGTCTGGGAACGGAAGGCTCCCATAGATTGAGTACGGACACTGATCGCGCCCGATACAGTAGCGTTGCATATCATCGTTCGAACAATTCATTGGAAGGGGAATCTCGCCGTCGATTTCGTTCTCAAGTTCGTATCGAATCTGGTACTCCGTTGTCTCGTCATCGTACCAGGACCACCGGGAAAACAGGTCTTTCACATCACTGATGAATTCTGCTGTGCTTGCGTCTCGATACTGCGGCAACCACCATGCCATCCGCACGAGATTAAACAGGTCTTTGCGGACCGGTTTTTTCTCTTGGAGCCGTTCGTCCATCGCCGCCAGACAGGGAAGTTCAAAGAGGTCCTCGAGATCGTCGATATGAATCGGTTGTGCGCCATCGCTATACTCGGTAAGTGTATAGCGATTTTGCCAGGCCTGTTCGACAGTTACGCTCGCGTGATTTTGCATCGCGGAGAGGATGTTCCCGAGGCTTCGCGGGGTCGAAATCGCGTCACAGGTGTGTTGTTCCCACAGTTGATCGGGCTCATAGGCGTCCAATGCATCATAGAGTTCTCGTGCTGTCTGCGATTTGCCCAGTTGCGCCGTGTCAGCGTCCGCCGCCTTGACAGCGTTGATGATCGTCAGCAAATCCCGCTTCTGTCGGCTCCAGTTCTTCCAGAGGCGATGAGTTTGCCCGGCAGCGAAAAACCGGTCGATCCGCTCGGTAATCGCCGACTCATTTGCCGTCAGCCAACTGCGTTGCTCGGGCGTGAGTGCTTCTTCTTGGGCAGTGAGTAGTCGTCCAAACGCATCCTCGGCATACGACCGATACTTTTGCATGAAATCAGAGACGGGCACATAGAGGTGGTTGTCGGCAACGTGTGCTTGGATCTCGCCTTGCTGGTCGCCGTCACGATCAGTGCGTGCCAAGCATTTCCGTGAGGCAGCGACAAGTGGTATCTCAAGATAGTATCCGTCACCGAACGCAGGGCGTGTTGTGATGTCCGTACAGACGCGACCAGAGTGAGGGCCGTCTTCACCAGGCTCTTTCGCATAGAGAATTTCGGCGATCTCCTGGTGAAGGGTGAAATCATCATACTCGCGAATGAGCGAGCCGATGTTGTTCACATAGAGTTCGCGCAGATCACCGAGCAGAGCGAGACGCCGAGGTGGTGTGTCTTCGAGTTTGGGATGATCCATGATACAGACAGCACCGAGGGTCGTGAGTACTGCGAGCATTCCTGGATCATCAACATAGGGTCGCTCTGCAGCCTTCCGACGTGTGCTTGGCGCAAATGCATCACACGTGAACCGCTCAATATCCACGAGCAACTTCTCTGTTTCTTGTGTATCATCAACTATCCAGCGCTGATATCCACGTTCGAATAACTGTGTTAGCTGGAACTGACCTTCATCACGGGGCAGTGCCGCCACTCGATACGCCCTATACTCGTCGTTTAGCGGTGTTGTTCGGCTCATGCTTCGAGAAAACTGGGGACAGCTTCGGTTCGGAAGTCAAAATCCGGGCTCTCGACCGGTTGGACGATACGTGAGACATCGGCGTGCAGCGAGTATGGCAGTCGCAGGACACGGCGGCGGTCGGCCGTGACTACCGGATCAATCGGGATCTCGTATTCTTCGAGCAGTAGGTCGTTAATCAGTTCCCGACTTTGCTCATCGTAGCGATGTTTGCGGTCGGTATCAAGCAGATAGACGTGACATCCCTGTCCCGAGTAGACAACCATCGTTTCCGTGGCTGCAAAGTCGTCCTCGAAGATTTTCTGGACGGCAAATCCATATTCGAGAGCCTGCTCGATATCCGCGAACGTATAGGGGTAGCCCTCGGGTGCGCTGTCGAGAATGCCGGCATCTTGTAGCGTGTCAAGTCCGACTGATTCCATGGACTCGGCAGTCGTTTCTGTCTGAGACTCCACTCGTTGTGCTGCAATGTCTTTGGCGTCGATATCGACGGCAAGCACCCACGGCCGCTCCCAGTGGTCAAGCGCATAATACACTGCGTTCGGTCGTGGCTCCGGACGTTCGAGGAGATCCGGGTCAGCAAGTGCATAATTACTTCTGTGGAGCGGGTCGTGCCGAGCTGGATACTGAATGAACTTGATCAGCTCGTCTAGTGAGTCGAAGTGTTGTGCAATTCGATCTCCTGAGTTGCTTGTCTGCCACGTCTCCCGACGGATGAACGTTCGATCGGGTGTATTCTGCTTCCGAACAGGGTATGGCTCACGGAACGCGAGAGCGTACTCTTTCGGTCCCTCGGAAGTAATGAATGGCGGTAGTGCATCCATCTGGGCTGGAAATGACTCCGTGTAGTAGGTATGAAGCTCGTCGCGAGTTGCTTCGCGCCACGTCGACGTCATCGCTCGGTGTCGACCTCCGTTTTGAGACTCCGGAACGTGTTTACAGCGGTCATGCCGGGGATTGCCGTTTGGCTGAGAGCAGCGCGAAGTGCACTAACCGTCTGTTTCTGGGTAGCGGTCAGCGAAAGATCGAGCGGACCGGTCTCGATGAGCGTGTCAATCACGTCCGTAGCACACCCTCGGTCTTCGAACGCCCACGCAGCGTTTGCATCGGCCTTCGCGAGCTTTTCGTAATCAGCGACCACGGCGTCCGTGTTATGACTCGTCGTTTCAACTTCGCCGACCCAACAGAGGTCGCCTGAAGCGTCAAATCCTGCAACATCGAAAACAGTCCCCGAGTCGTGCTGATAGTCGGTACTTCCCAACCGATGTGAGAACTGAAGCTAAAGCGTTAGTCTAATTAGGAAGATGTCTGGTTGAGTGAATGTGTTCAATATCCCTCAGCCAGACGGTGTTCTTTCGGACTCGG
>NZ_JBPEHH010000194.1:0-4190 GCF_054177595.1 Haladaptatus ordinarius
CGAGTCCGAAAGAGCACCGTCTGGCTGAGGGATATTGAACACATTCACTCAACCAGACATCTTCCTAATTAGACTAACGCTTTAGCTTCAGTTCTCACATCGGTTGGGAAGTACCGACAGTGAGTTTGTAGGGCGTTGTGCCATCATTCTGGGTGGGAATCCGTTGGAGGAAAAGCGCCTCCGACGGCTGCGGGGGGCCGCTCCACCCCGACGGACTGGCGACGAAAAATTTTACCGGGTCAACCTGGCCGACGTCACCATACGCGCCCGAGAAGTTCTCGAGCGTGGTAAAGACAGTCGTGAGCGCGTCGTCGAGTTGTTTGAATGATTGTGGATCCCAGTCGGGAATCTCGAACGAGCCTTCTGATGCTTGTTCAACACCGATCTCGTCCTGGAGTTGCCGGACTTGTTTTACATCGGCCGGATCGTTCGGGTCAACAAACATGCGGATCAGGACGCCAGCATACCGCGTCTCTACCATATCTTGTGTTATCGTGTACGTGCCAGGTTCGGTGACGCTCAGCTTCACATATTGGTCCTCGTTCTGGACGTTCATCGACTGGTATCGGTCACCGCTGTCTGGGAGCGTGATGGTGACTGGCTCGGTCAGATCGAACACCCCGAGTGAGTAGATTGTGTCACGATTTGGTTCGACGTCCAACTGCTCCCCGACAGGAGTTATATTTCTGAAATTATAGAGCTGTCCGAACCCGCCCTCGTCGACGGTTGCCTGGAATGACGCATGACAGTTGGCGCGCGGGTAGTTCGCCCATGTCACTGGGACTGCATCGGTATTGTCCGTCGTCTGTTGCTCGGCTTGGTTGGTAGTCTGGGTCGATGTGTTTTGGCGAGCACTGGCACTGCCGACGCCCAGTGCGAGTAATCCGGCGAGGCCTGCTCCTTGAAACGCACTTCGGCGGGTTGCTTGCAGCGGGTTCGAATACGATTCTGAATCAGTTGGCGTGTCGTGTGTCTCGTTGGTCATGGTTGGTGTCTCGCTTTTCTCTCGCGTTGTGCTCACAGCACTGCCTCACCCGACTCGCACTCCATACGACGGACTCCTACAAAGTACTGTCTCTAAAATAACATAAATTGCAGTCATAATCACGGTGAGAACTGGTTGGCCACCTGTTCAGTATTGATATGAAATCTGTTTTCTGTGTATTGAACAACCTACCCATCTCCTGTGTACGCTGGTGGCTGGCTTGATTCGTGTTCTGCGATCAGCACGACCGCCGAGATTGGATATCGATTGAAGGTTTCCAGCGAAGCCGTAATTTGTGGTTCGTTAGAAGAAAAGGTGTGCAACTGATCCAGCCTCTACCCTGTGGTCGTTAGAGATACGATTTGAGGCTAATTTCGACATGACTCGCGAGGAATTGCTCAATGCGTTTCTCACGCCACCCAAGCGGTGACAACACACTCGCCGCCGCACGAATCAACAACTCCCGATAAAACTCGGTATCATACTCGTCCAACTCCTCACTCGCCAACACCACCCACTCTCGCGACTGCTTCGCATCGTCGTTAGTATTTAATACTAACCAACGGCTTTTCGAGGAATGAGATTCTGCGACCAGGGCAATCTCACGGAGTAGTCTCGACCTGCCCGCTATGACGATGAGATGCTTGCCTCTGTCACGAATCGCAAACCCGACGAGCTTGCAGCGAAGGTATGGCACGAGCGCGATGAGGCCGGTCGCTACTCACTCTGGTCGAATGGAAGTGGTGAGATCAGTGCCTATCTGGATACCTCAGAACTCGCCCAGTGGATTCGGCTGAAAGAGTCCGGCGTGAGCAAGAAATACTCACAGGAACTCGCTCGGCGGACGATGGACGCGATGCACGACCTCTCGAATGGACCCTTGGAAAGATCAAACGCCAACGGTCCAAAGACTGCTTGAGCTACCAAGAGACGCATCTCGTCCTGAAATCCGATGTGGAGCTTCCCGGTGAAGTTTCGAAGGAGAACACGGACGCTAGCCCGACCAAAGACAGGGTTGCCGGAGAGTAGCGTGGTCGGGACAAAAACACGCCCGAGAGGGACACAACTCTAACACGAGACCCCACACAACCGCGGTCATGAACGCCCCGAATTGACACAGTCCGGGGCCGACGCTGTACGGCTACTCGTGAGTATGGCAGTTGTATCGGCGTCTATCGGCTAGAAACCAGCAGAGGGGGCGAAAGGTGGTACCGGCCACCGCGTCTGTGGTCGGGAATTGTGAAACACCGAATGGTTTCCGTCCGAACAAGAAATGCAGGGGCCTGGTGACCGAACGGGAGCGTGCTCAGGGCAACCATCCGAAGAGCAATTCGACCACAATGTTTTTGCATATCCTGCAAACACTTGTGAAGTATGCAAACACAGTCGGGAGTAGTCCTCGATTTTCCGTTCCCGGAGGAGCGAGTGTTCCGATATCAAGCGATGCAAGATATCCTCCATCATTTCGTAAATGAACCTCACCAGAGCTTCACTCAGAAGGAGCTCGCAGAGATAACAGAAACGGATATTTCAACGATTTCTCGGTCAGTCGATCTGCTCGAACAATTGGGTGTCGTTACACAAGATACCGGTCGTCCTGCTCAGATCCGGATCGATCACGACCATCTCCAAAAACCGGATCCACTCCTCTCGATTTCCCAAAGTGAGTTCCGGAAACCTATCGAAGCCTTTCTTAGCGAGTTACAGCAGCAGGTTGCCAAATTAGATGACGTCGAAACCCTCGTGGGAGTCACCCTTTTCGGAAGTGTTGCCCGCGGGACAGCAGACCGAAGCAGTGACATTGACCTCCTTGTCATTATCGACGGAAACCACACCTACGGACGACGGATTGCAAACCAGATAGCACGCAGCCTCGAAGAACAATCGTTTGATGGTGATCGATATGAGTTCGAAGTGCTAGTCGAAACATCGGAAAGCGCAGCACAGTATGGTGCCAAACTTCGAGAGATCTTCGATGAAGGACTCATATTGTTTCAAAGTGAGGACTTTCGACACGTTCGAGCGGCGGTATATGCTGATGAACCAGAGGAGGTCTAATCGATGCCTATTGAGCTTGACGACATCGAACCGTTGCTCACTGAGGCCGAAGAAGCGTTCCGGTGGGGCGGACAGCACCCAGAAGAAGGACTCGACATTTCTGATGCCGGTCTCATCCAACTCCGCAAAGCGTGTCGATCCCTCTCAGGTGCCGATCGACTGCTGTCGGATGGATACTACACGCTGACGATCGAAGCAGCGTTCACATCGATCGAGAAGACACTTCTCTTCTGGCTGATTCACGAGAGCCACCATGATCCTTCGAACCCACCGCAATCACATACGACAGCAATCCAGCGAAGACTCGATTGACGGACACTCGGAGTTGCTCGCTGTCCTTGAAGAGTCACTCTGCCGCGATACGGACATCAACTTTGCTGTGGTGTTCGGCTCGCACCTCACCAGCAACTCGCGTCCGTCATCCGACCTCGATATCGCCGTTAAGTTCGCAGAGAGCCTCTCCTCTCACGAGCGATTCCAAAAACTCTGTTTCCTTTCAGGGGACCTCCAACGAGAGGACGCCCCGTTCATCGATGTCTCAGATATTGAAACACTACCACTCGAGGTAGCACACGACGCCGTCAATGGCGAGTTCCTCTGTGGCGACAAGGACACATTCCGCGACTTCAAAACGGACACAGAAGCGCTGTTTGCAGAGCAACGCGAAGAGATTCGTCGCCACCAGCGGGACGTGATCGACCGCATTGCAGAGGACGGCCTTCATGGCTGACGGACGAGTCGTCTCAACAAAGCTTGAACAAATCGAGCAGTACCATGGTGAACTGAAGGAGAAACAACATTCACTTACTCGTACAGAGCTCCTCACGAATACGACTGAGCAACGCGCCGTTGAGCGGATGTTCGAGAATGCGATTCAGGCGTGTTCCGACCTCGCTCAACACATTGCCACGCACGACTTTGATTTTGCGGGAGTTGCATCCAAGGAGGCGATTCGCGTTCTCGGCCAAGAGGAGGTTATCGACGAGGAGACGATGAATACGCTCGTCGCAGCGATTGGGTTTCGGAACGTCGCTAGTTGTCCACTCTCTCGATAACGGCGGCAGCAAAAGCTCGGTCTCACACCGGAAGGACACCGAAAGCGAGACGAAGAACCCTACGAACGCTGCGGAGAGTCGAGAAGGTATCG
>NZ_JBPEHH010000195.1:0-4125 GCF_054177595.1 Haladaptatus ordinarius
AATTGTATTGACCTCTGGTGATTTTCTCATCCAATGGCAACGCGAGTGTTCAGTCAAAAGAGTAATGCAGTCGGCCGACCGTTACTTCACTCGCAGAATTTCCATACGTGAATACAAAGCGCGCACTGGCCGAGGCGATTATGCCGAAGTCTCGGACAAGAGTACCGATTTAAACACCTTCTGTTCGGCTTTCCGGAGGTGCTGGTGAAATGTCGGCGCTGAAACGCCGAGCAAAGCGGAAACCTCCTCCCCCGTCGATTCTCGGGGCCACTCAAAAAAGCCGGCGTGGAAGGCAGTTTCGAGGGCGGAACGCTGTCGTGACGTGAGGTCAGACATCAATTCGGGAACCATGGGTTGGCTATGGTCACGGATCGATCGTTGGCGGCGCTTCATGAGGTTCGCATTGGGATATTCCTCGTTTATTCGATCGATTACTTGCCGAACGTCCACGTTCGGGGAGAGATGGACCGTCAGGCGATAGTCGCCGTCTTCAATCACAGCCTCGGGAACGGTGCCACCCAGCGAGGCGATGACGGACAGAACCGGCGACTCGGAGACCCGGAGCTCGAAAATCGTCTCATCGCCGACGTCGCGAAAGGTTACGTCCTCGTAAAACGGGACCGTTTCGACCATCATCTCCATTGTTTCAACATCCGACGGCGTTGTCCGGCCAAAGAGGATGTACTTGTCCTCGTCGAGTGGGACCGTGTGTTCGAGTTGGATGAAGTCGTTCACGACCGCGTCAATGCCAAGCGACTCGAAGACGTTTTCAATCCGGAACTCGAGTTCGACGACTTCATCATTTAGGAGCGCGCGCTTCCGTTCGACGGCGGCGATGGCGTGACCGACGATTTCCCCGAGCTGGACAACCACGTCACGCTCCTGTCCCTTGAATGCGTTCGGGCGCTCGGCGTAGACGTTCAACACACCGTAGGTTGTTTTCTCGTGCACGATCGGGATGGCGGCCGATGAACGGAAGCCATACTCTTCAGCTGTGCTGCGCCAGTGGTCATAGCGGTCGTCAGCTGCGAGGTTTCGCATCGTCTGCACCTCGCCGGTGCGGAAGGCTCGTCCCGTCGGTCCCTCGCTCCGTTCGTCGTCCGGGTCGACGGTGATGGTGATGTCGTCGAGGTACCCCTTGACTCCCGCCTCAGTCCGGACATCCATGGTCTTCGTGGCGGCGTTAACGTCGCCGATCCAGGCAAACGAATACGAGTCCGTGGCCGCGAGGCGTTCGCAGACGGTCGCTTCAATCTCTTCGCGAGTGGACTGAGCGATTACGGCGTCGGTGATGTCACGGACGACCTCGGTGATCGTGTAGAGGGCGGCCAACCGTTCGCGTTGTTGTTCGAGATGGCGCTCGCGCTCTTTCCGCTCAGTGATATCCTGCGACATCGCCGTGGCGGCGAAGACATTGCCGTCGTCGTCGCGAACTGGGACGAAGTGGAATTGGTAAATCCGGTCGTCGATCGTATCCTCTAACTGGGAGTGTTTCCCATCGAGTGCAGCCTCGTAGCGCGGGAGGACGACATCCGAGATCTGGGGCGGCATCACTTCATCTACTCGCCTTCCCTCGATATCCGCTCTCGTCAAATCTGCATCTCCCTCCACCGTACCGGCGAACGTAACATAGCGGAGATTAACGTCGACGAGCGCGGCGGCCCCGGCGGGATAATTTTCTACCAGCGTCTCAAGCTGGCGTCGGTACTCCTCGAGTTGCCGCTCGCGGGCGACTCGTTCGCTGACGTCTCGGACCACGCCGACTTTCTGCTGTTTCTCGCCAGCTAACCCCCGGAACCTACTTTCTGCACGGAGTGTCGTCCCGTCCGCCCGGTGAATATCTGCCTCAATGACGCCTGTTTTGGCCTCGCCCGCGAGCATTGCCTCGACTCGCCTGGCCGATTCAGCAGAGACGTCATCATCGACCACAATCGAGCAGTGCTCACCGAGCAGTTCCTCGCGGTCGTAACCGGTCATCTCGACGTACGCGTCATTGACCGTTACGAACTGGAACTGCTCGTCGAGGACGTACACGCCGTCCTGCATCGTCTCGACGATGGTCTCGTACTGTTCGAGTTGGCGTTCGTGTTCCTTGCGATCGGTGATATTATTGAAGTAGACCGAAAGGCCCGTCTGCGATGGGTAGACATGATATTCAAACCACGTGTTGCGTGGCTCGTAGAACTCCTCGAACGAGAGCGGTTGCTGGGTGTCCAGGGCCTCTTCGAAGCCTTCTTGTGCTTTTGGTCCAGGTTCAAACGCGTCCCAGATGTATTCCCCGACGAGTTCGGCCGCTGGACGGTCGAGGAACTCGCTCGCACATCGGTTGACATACGTGAACCGGAGGTTGTCGTCGAGCGCGAAGAACCCGTCGTTGACCCGCTCGAACACGTCCTCGAGTTCGCTTTCGAGATTACCGCGCTGGCGTTCGAGCCGGTGAGTCTGCTCTTTGAACTGTGTAATATCCGTACCTGCGGCGATAATCTGGTCAATTTCACCCTCTGAGCCTTCCAGCGGCACGGTATTCCCCGACAACCAGCGACGATTACCGTCCGTATATTCAACCTGACACTCCCAGTTGAATACTGGCTCACCAGTTTCCAGTACCTGTGCGTACGGTCGCTCGTCCGGAGGTACCGGATTATCGTCAACGTCGTAGATTTGGCGCTCTCCGGCCCCGTATCCGTCGGCTTCGTCTTCGGCGATGCCCAGTATCTCAGTGGCCCGCTCGTTGGCCTGGATGACGTCTCCGGTAGTCGAGAGTAGTCCAATACCGACTGGAACGGTTTCCAAGATCTGCTTGACGAGGTCTCGCTCATAGCTGAGTTCCTGTTCATGCTCCTTTCGGTCCGTCATGTCACGTGTAACCTTCGCGAATCCCTCCAGGTCGCCATCGTCGTCGCGGATAGCTGTGATGGTGACATTCGCCCAGAAGCGTGACCCGTCGGCGCGAATGCGCCACCCCTCGTCTTCCACTGAGCCCTCTCGAGCAGCGGTTTCCAAATTGTGTGCCGGAATGCCTGCCGCCTGGTCGTCGTCCGTGTAGAACGTCGAGAAGTGCGTACCCAGAATCTCATCGCCATCGTAGCCCTTGATCTGTCCAGCCCCTGGATTCCACGTCTGGACGTGACCCTCCGGGTCGAGCATGAATATGGCATACTCTTCGACCGCGTCGACAAGGGACTTGAACTGCTTACGATCCGTCTGATGGGCGCTCTTCTCCCGTTTTCGGTCGGGTACGTCGTCGATCAGGGACTCGGCTGCCGCCTCCCCGTTAGAGCTGGTGCGGTCGCGTTCCTTGCTTGGTTGCCACCACACACGTCCGTTTCCACCGACTTTCTTGGTATCGAGTCGACCTTTATCGACAAGACGCTCCAATCGTTCGTACGTGCTTCGTCGGCCAAGGTCGAGGCGGTCCGCTACCTCGGTCGTCGTCCGCGGATCTCCGCCATCCTCGAAGAGCGCGAGTGTTTCGCGAAGCGCCTCGGTTAATGAGCTGCTGGTCATTGCGATGTTCATAGACAATTTACCCTTATCAACACTCCGCTGTTGGAGGGTGTTTTGATCAAAAGAGAACTAACCGTATTCTGAATCAAGATAGTGGGAACAACTCGAAGTGGTATGTGTTTGGCTCATCCGAAATCCCAAGAACTACCTAACAATATTGGAAATGACATTACGAGTAACATGCTTCATTGGAAGGTTACACCAGCCGTCCCCGGTTGGAAGCAAGGGATGAGAGCATACGCGGAACGCGAGCAATTGACCCACAGCAAATACTTCCAATTACTCTCGGTAAACCGACGGAGAGTGACGCTCGAGGTTCTCCCGGGACGGACTGCCCCTGTCGAACTCGATGCCCTGGCGGCTGCTGTCGCTGCCCGAGAAAAGGACGGAGATGCGGTTACCGAAAAGAAGGTGCACGAGGTTTCATCCACACTCCACCACGTTCATTTTCCGAAGATGGCTGATTTCAGTGTGGTGGATTACGACTTAGACGCATGTCCATTGGTGTTCGGTTAAGCACTGGATCGCCTCATGAAGGCTTCAGCTACTCGTTCGCTGAGTAAGAGGCGTGATTTCTCTGGTTGGCGGGCGTCACGAAACAGCAACTCCGACAAGTTC
>NZ_JBPEHH010000196.1:0-4097 GCF_054177595.1 Haladaptatus ordinarius
ATTCAACATATTCACGCCCTATCCAGCATCCAAGACAGTCTTCGTCTCATTTCGCGGTCTTTACCGTGTGAGGCGCAGCTTTTGCCGATGCAGTTATCGAGAGAGTGGACAACTAGCGAGTGTGGAAAGGCTACTCAGATTGTCGAATAGACGCTCCACGACGGTTTGAAGGACTTTTGAATACACGTCTGAGAGGCCGTCCCACCACTGCTTGAGGTCTGGTAACTCCGACCGAAGCGTGGTTATGGACGGCAGTTCGCCGTGGTTCTCTCGGTACTCGTTGAGGCGGTAGCGCGTGTGGTTGTACTGTTGCCCAAATATCGCGGTGGTGGTCCAACTCCTCACGGTGAGCGTCGGACGGCTTGAGCCGATATTTGTAGGCGTAGTACATCCGCTATTCGCGCTCCTCAATGAGTTCGTCTATCTTCTCTTGGATGAACGACGAGAGATTGAGGTGCTGGTCCTCAATCCACTCGTCTTGGTCTTCGCGGATGGTGATAGTCTTCCGTTTCACCGTATGCACACAATGCACGCTATGCACTATAAACGTGCCGATTGCGTGGGCCTGTGGGCCTGCAACAGAAATGTACGAACAGATGAGGACGGGGGCTTAGCGCCTGCATTCAGCTAATCGTGACAGATCGCCCTGAAGGCCCGAGCGGGCCACTCGATATTCCAACACTCACGGTGCTTGCACAGCGGGCAGCCACGCATCCACTGGTC
Organism: Haladaptatus ordinarius; assembly: GCF_054177595.1. Lineage (NCBI taxonomy): Archaea > Methanobacteriati > Methanobacteriota > Halobacteria > Halobacteriales > Haladaptataceae > Haladaptatus > Haladaptatus ordinarius. The sequence continues at coordinate 724 of NZ_JBPEHH010000196.1, forward strand.
AGTGATTGGCAGTTCCGCCCGGATTCGATCACGCCGCGCGTTCTCGAACTCCAAGTGGACTCGGAGCAGTATCCAGCGGCGGTTGATGACGTTCGCGTCGATATTCGCTGGTTCGAAGGTGGGGACTACTCAGTCCACTACCTTGAGATATCTGCAGACAAGACGTGGCAATGTCGATGGGATCGTCACCCCAAACCAAACGCGCCGAATGAACACTTCCATCCACCACCGACTGCGGAAGATACCGTTGAGCCATCGCCACTCGATGCCGATCACCATCTGGACGTTCTCTTTGCTGTCCTTGACTGGATTGGCGACCGAGTACGAGAACGCCACGGCATGTAATAGCGATACATGTGAACTGTTACAGCGGTAGCGAGGTGAAAGCCCACCGACTGATGGCGACATCTCTCACCACGCAACGATCGCGAGAAGGGATGGGTGCATATTCGTCATGGATACCGTTCAATCCTCATCCGTCTCGCCCAACCGTTGCTCAACGAATGTCGCGAACTCGTTGGCGAACGCCTCAACCTCCTCCCAGTCGGTGTACTCGACGTCGGCCAGGGGATTTTCTCCCGATGATTCCACTCGGGCGACGAATTTAACCAGCGCACGCATCAGGAACCCGTACTCTGAAAACCGCAGCGCACCCCCAAAGAGGCCGATCCGATCCGGATGCCAGTTCGTGGCCTCGATGAACTCATCGACGTACCGCGCTGCCTCCGCCGCACCCTCCTCGGTTCCCTCCCCGGACGATCCGGAGACCTGGAAGAAGCCGTTCGGCTTTCTCGCCAAGACGTCCTGGTTGGCTTTGACGAACTTGCGGATCGCCTTTTGCTGTTTGCCCATGTGGATCGACGCCCCGACCAGTACGGCATCGAAGTCGTCGATGCTAAGGCTGTGGTCAATCTCCTTTACGTTCACTGTCGTCGTCTCGTTGTCGCGAGCTCTGAGTTCGGCGTCGATTCGCTCGGCCACTTTCGCGGTCTGTCCCTCACCAGTCCCGAAAATAGTGATGATCCCCGCCATAGATCACATACGGCTCCATCGACCAAAAATGGAGTCCTCTTTTTGAGACTGGAAACTGTTTTTGATTGAAAATAGGATATTCGTTAGCAGTTGGGTTCTAGAAGTGAGATTCGAGAGGATGTGACCTCGCTCGATATACCTTGGTGCCGCTGAACACGGCCCGAAAGGAATCGGTCGCCGACGTCATCGACCGGTGGAGAGCGGAGCTAACGGCCTGACCGGAATCCGGGATGCCACACCCTGACGGGCGTGGTGTCTCACTCTTCGGTTTCGGGCAGAAACCGTGGCAGGAACGTCGATGCGACGAGCATGAGCAGTACGAACAGTACGAGGAGGAGCAGTGCCGCCTGCTGCGCGTCGAACATCGCGGCCTCAAAGATACCTTCGAGTAATTGTCGTTGTAGAGGTGTGAGTTGGTTCAGGAACTGCTGCTGCGTGGCTTCAGTCGCCGTCTCCGCGGCGTCTTCGAGCGCTATCACCAACTCGTACCGTTGCTCCATCGAGATCGTCACGTCCTGCGAACGCAGGACGCCGTCGACGACGCTGCCGTAGAACCGTCCAAGCAGGAGCGAACCGACAACTGCCGTCCCCAGGGAGAACCCCATCGAGCTGCCCGTTTGCAGGACGCCGGACGCCTCGGCGTAGTTCGCGGTCGGGACAGCGGACAACGTCATATTTACTATCTGTCCCATTAGGAGCCCAAGTCCGGTTCCGACGAGCGTCATCGGGACGATCATCCCGGCAATCGTCTGTGAAGGCCCCGTCCCCCTATACAACAGCATCAGTCCGAGGCCCATGAACACAATGCCGGCCTGGACGAGCGTCTTCGGCGAGAGATACGTACGCCAGCCAGTCGTGAACGACGAGAAGACGAGCGTCGCGAGGGAGTACGGAAGCATCGCGAGCCCGGCTTCGAAGGCGGTGTGGCCGAGTGCCGCCTGGAGGTAGACCGGGACTATGAACATGAACCCGGCCATGACGACTGAGCGAAAACTGTACGTGACGACGCCCGATACGAGACGTCCGTTCGTCAGCACGTCCAGTGGAACGAGCGGCTCCCGTTCGGCGCGTTCCATCCGACGTTCGTGCTGGACGAACGCGGCGAACGCGAGCAGTCCGGCCCCAAGGAACCAGATCGCCGGCGACGTGCCGAACGGATTGAACTGCACATCGCCGACGAAAAACGGTCGCCTCACGAGTAGCCACCCGTACTTCCCGCTGAGAAGGAATCCCGTGATGAGCGTCGTCGCACCAACGATGGAGAGAACCGCCCCACCGACGTCCAGCGATCCGCGCGTTTCCTTCAGTCGGCCCGGCTGGAGATACCGGACGAAGAAGAGGGTCGCGGCCACGACAACGAGCTGAAGCGCGAACCCCCACCGCCAACTGGCGTAGGTCGTCAGTGCCCCGCCGATAATCGGTCCGACGACCGCCCCGATCGCGCTCACGCCAGCCAACAGTCCGAGTGTCTTCGCCCGGTCGTTCCCGTCGTAACTGTACATCAGTACGGTGTAGGTCAGGGGAAGCAACACGGCGGCCGCGATGCCTTCGATGACCGACCAGCCGACGAAGAGCACGATGGGGTTCCAGCTAATGGTCGCCAGCAGCGTCCCGACGCCATAGACGACCAATGTAACTGCCGTCAGGCGCCTGATATCGTACAGGGACGACACTTTGCCACCGGGAAGAACCAGCGCGGCTATCACTAGCGAGTAGAACGCAATCGCCCCCTGAACCACGGTGACCGTGGTGTCGAACTCCGCCACAATCGCAGGCACCGCCACGTTCATGAGGGCCGAATTGATACTCACGATAAACATAGAGAGGTTCACCGCGATCGCCGGCCCCCAGTATTGTAATCCCGTCTTCGGATCCGCAGAGAACGAAGTACTGTCGTTGGAAGTAGACTCATCTGGGGCCATACAGTGGTCTAACGCTTTTGACCATCAAATATCATGGACGTAATTCGATCGTTGTGTGCCGATCGAACCTCTATCGGAGTCCGGCTGAATCGGTCGTTCAACAGTTCTCACCGCCGTTATCCCAGAATATTATGTGATATTGTCATCACTACTTTAGGGGCACTGTCTAGTTAAGCGATTCTGTTGTAGATTGGCGTTTCAACGTCTCTACCGTGAGTGGCCAACGAATCTCCTCGTCTCATCATGACTAGGTTTTCGGTGAAGCAGTTGAATTGAGTCTTCTCTCGGTGCAGCCGATCTCACTCTCGCTAGTTGTCCACTCTGGCTCAAGAGACCAGTTGCTGACACGTAGTAGTCAGAATGAGGCGACTGAATCAGTCGCCTGATTCAGCCGCTGTCCGGATTGGTGCGTAATGAGGC
>NZ_JBPEHH010000197.1:0-4061 GCF_054177595.1 Haladaptatus ordinarius
GCGCTCTCACTGGAGTGAGACCGCCGTCTTTGGTTGAATCATTCGCTCATCCGCGCCAGCTACTCTCGTCTCGCCCCAGAAACCGAGTCAGTAATCAGGAACGATGGGAACTACCGACAGTAGTTCTTTCTCTGCGGATTCGAAGACGGGATTACAATACTGGGGGCCAGCGGTCGCGGTGAACCTCTCGATGTTCGTTGTGAGTATCAATTCGGCCCTGATGAACGTGGCGGTGCCTGCGATTGTGGCGGAGTTCGACACCACGGTCACCGTGGTTCAGGGGGCGATCTCGTTCTACTCGCTGGTGATAGCTGCGCTGGTTCTTCCCGGTGGCAAAGTGTCGTCCCTGTACGATATCAGGCGCCTGACGACAGTTACATTAGTCGTCTATGGCGTCGGGACGCTGCTGGCGACCATTAGCTGGAACCCCATCGTGCTCTTCGTCGGCTGGTCAGTCATCGAAGGCATCGCGGCCGCTGTGTTGCTTCCCCTGACCTACACCGTACTGATGTTCAGTTACGACGGGGACGACCGGGCGAAGACACTCGGACTGTTGGCCGGCGTGAGCGCGATCGGGGCGGTCGTCGGACCGATTATCGGCGGGGCACTGACGACCTACGCCAGTTGGCGGTGGGGGTTCGCGCTTCAGCTCGTTGTCGTGGCCGCGACCCTCTTTTTCGTCCGGTATCTCCAGCCGGGCCGACTGAAGGAAACGCGCGGATCGCTAGACGTCGGTGGGGCGGTTCTCTCTATCGTCGGTGCGGCGACGCTCGTCACGGGATTCCTTCTTAGCGGGAAGTACGGGTGGCTACTCGTGAGGCGACCGTTTTTCGTCGGCGACGTGCAGTTCAATCCGTTCGGCACGTCGCCGGCGATCTGGTTCCTTGGGGGCGGACTGCTCGCGTTCGCCGCGTTCGTCCAGCACGAACGTCGGATGGAACGCGCCGAACGGGAGCCGCTCGTTCCGCTGGACGTGCTGACGAACGGACGTCTCGTATCGGGCGTCGTCACGTATAGCTTCCGCTCGGTCGTCATGGCCGGGTTCATGTTCATCGTCCCGGTCTATCTCCAGGCGGCGCTCGGCCACACCGCCTTCGAAGCCGGGCTCGCGATGCTTCCGTACTCCCTCGCGACGCTCGTCTTCTCGTCGTTCACGACCGGCTGGCGTACGTACCTCTCGCCGAAGACGCTCGTCCAGGCCGGCATCGTGTTCATGGGCCTCGGACTGATGCTGTTATATCGGGGGACGGGGCCTTCACAGACGATTGCCGGGATGATCGTCCCGATGACGCTCGTCGGAACTGGACTCGGGCTCCTGATGGGACAGATAGTAAATGTGACGTTGTCCGCTGTCCCGACCGCGAACTACGCCGAGGCGTCCGGCGTCCTGCAAACGGGCAGCTCGATGGGGTTCTCCCTGGGGACGGCAGTTGTCGGTTCGCTCCTGCTCGGACGGTTCTACGGCAGCGTCGTCGACGGCGTCCTGCGTTCGCAGGACGTGACGATCTCGATGGAGCAGCGGTACGAGTTGGTGATCGCGCTCGAAGACGCCGCGGAGACGGCGACCGAAGCCACCCAGCAGCAGTTCCTGACCCAACTCACGCCTCCACAACGACAATTACTCGAAGATATCTTTGAGGCCGCCATGTTCGACGCGCAGCAGGCGGCACTGCTCCTCCTCGTACTGTTCGTACTGCTCATGCTCGTCGCATCGACGTTCCTGCCACGGTTTCTGCCCGAAACCGAAGAATGAGACACCACGCCCGTCAGGGTGTGGCATCCTGGATCCCGATCAGGCCGCTGGCTCCGCTCTCCAACAGTCGGTGACGTCCGCGACCGATTCCTTTCAGGCCGTGTTCAGCGGCGCCAAGGTGTATCGAGCGAGGTCACATCCTCTTGAATCCCGCTTCTAGAACTCAACTGCTAACGAATATCCCATTTTCAATCAAAAACCGGTTCTAGTCTTAAAAAGAGGACTCCATTTTTGGTCGATGGAGCCGTATGTGATCTATGGCGGGGATCATCACTATTTTCGGGACTGGTGAGGGACAGACCTCGAAAGTGGCCGAGCGAATCGACGCCGAACTCAGAGCTCGCGACCACGAGACGACGACAGTGAACGTAAAGGAGATTGACCACAGCCTTAGCATCGACGACTTCGATGCCGTACTGGTCGGGGCGTCGATCCACATGGGCAAACAGCAAAAGGCGATCCGCAAGTTCGTCAAAGCCAACCAGGACGTCTTGGCGAGAAAGCCGAACGGCTTCTTCCAGGTCTCCGGATCATCCGGGGAGGAAACCGAGAAGGGTGCAGCGGAGGCAGCGCGGTATGTCGATGAGTTCATCGAGGCCACGAACTGGCATCCGGATCGGATCGGCCTCTTTGGGGGTGCGCTGCGGTTTTCAGAGTACGGGTTCCTGATGCGTGCGCTGGTTAAATTCGTCGCCCGAGTGGAGTCGTCGGGAGAAAATCCCCTGGCCGACGTCGAGTACACCGACTGGGAGGAGGTTGAGGCGTTCGCCAACGAGTTCGCGACATTCGTTGAGCAACGGTTGGGCGAGACGGATGAGGATTGAACGGTATCCATGACGAATATGCACCCGTCCCTTCTCGCGATCGTTGCGTGGTGAGAGGTGTCGCCATCAGTCGGTGGGCTTTCACCTCGCTACCGCTGTAACAGTTCACATGTATCGCTATTACATGCCGTGGCGTTCTCGCCCTCGCTCACCGATCCAGTCATCAGTCGTGGACTCGGCTCGCTGAACTGCCCGTTTGAGGAGTGCGATATCGCGCCGAATCGTTCGCCACTCCGTGAGGTCATCCCAGCGCTCGTGTACCGTCTCGTGCTCCTCACCCGCATCGTCGGAAGTAACCACAGCGTCCGGGTCGGGAACGCCATACTCTGCTTGGTAGGCCTGGTCGTCCTCGATGAGATCATCAATTCGTGCACGAAGATCACTCAGACTATGCTCACGAGCTAGCTGTTCCACACGCTTCCAGCGGAAGTACGAGGGATTACGCTGGTAGGTCGCCGGTCGCGTGTCGGTTCGCTCGGCAATCCCCATCTCCGTCAACTGCTCGAGTGCTTGCCGCGCACCGTTCTCGGAGCAGTCGGCCCACTCGGCAAATTGCTGTGCCGACGCTGCATCGTACGTCCCGACGAGAACGTCATAGACTCGCTGGAACGTCGTTCGATCTGCCTGCCACTGCTTACGTGCGGGAGACGCAGGCGTCCCATCCTCGGTCATGGTTGCCTATTCGGCGACGAAGCGCATATATCTTACTCTAAGCACCCATATGTGAGCCGAATACATCGATTCGTCAATATCAGGAGAGCAGGCCATCTGTCACTCGGTGGTGTCTCAGTGCTGTGTCTTCGACCACTTCCAGCCCAAGCTGAGGGAGGAGTCGGTTTCTGAGATACCCCTCGTCGAAACGATTTATTGGTAAGATAGGCGTATTACGTATGTATGTCTGAAGCGACTACCGGGGACAACGGCGACGACGAAATCGTGACGGTGAATTTCAAAGTCACACAGTCCTTTCTCGACGAGATAGATAGCACGTGGCAGGGACGTGGCTTCAACAGCCGCAGTGAGTTCGTTCGGTATACCCTGCGCGACGCGACTGAGTTCCCGACGTTCGACCGCGACGAACTCGTCGCGCTCCTCAAAGCGGAGGATGACAGCCGCGAAGGGCGAACTATGAGCGCGGAAGAGGCACGCGACCAGTTTGGCAGTGACGAAGATGAGTGACGACGCGTGGACATGGGAACTCGCAGCGAGCGACGACGGGGTGGGTTGTCACCATCCCAGCATAGATTTCAAGGCAGAGTACCACGGCTCGGGTGACCCGTGATACTTCACTCCTTACGGCGAATCTCGGTGAAATTGCAGTGGCGTCGTCCGGAAGAGTGGTTAACAGTCGTCCGTATCGTTCTTACTTTCGCTAGTTGTCCACTCTCTCGATAACTGCATCGGCAAAAGCTGCGCCTCACACGGTAAAGACCGCGAAATGAGACGAAGACTGTCTTGGATGCTGTGATGGGGCGTGAATATGT
>NZ_JBPEHH010000198.1:0-4059 GCF_054177595.1 Haladaptatus ordinarius
TCGAGCCCGAGGCCGCGTGCACGCACGAACAGAAGTGTTCGTTGCGCTCTGTCTCCGACTCGTGGTTGCAATCACCAACTACGAGCGAGGAAACGACCCGGGCTGCGAAAAGCTATGAGGTGGATTCTATGACACACTCAGTGAAAACAACGTCGAACTCGAACTCCTGCAGGACGACTGAGGATAGCGATACGAGTAGTCATTTGCCGTCGGCCATTTCAGGATCCTTTTGCGGTGGCAACCCACTCGCCATCAGGCGCCGAGCGATTACCACGATCCCATTGTCGAAACCGCGCCCGAACACTGCTTTTTCCGACTCAATACCCCCCGTCTCCGTCTCGTGGACCGAACTCACGAGAATTGTATTCTTGTCGATCAACAGCAGTCGACTGATCGTTGTCTCGTCACCCACCTCAAGGGGCGAACTGTGCAACCACTCCAACCCGGAGACGAACACTTCAGCGTCGGGCAGTGCCTCTGCAACCTGTGCTCGAAGGTCCTTGGTCTGTGTGCCAACCAGAACATCGAGGCCGGTGTCCAGCGCTTCCTGGAGTTGGTTGAGTAACTCCTCGGTGATAACGTCTTCTCGACCGATAATGAGCACAACCTCACGGCCAGCGGCATCAATGAGTTGCTGGGTACGATTCGTAATCGGGGTTGTTCCCGAGAGCGCCCATACTTCGTGGGTGATCTCTTCATCACCATCTGAGTATTTGGGCTCAAGGTCATCCATCGCCTCGACGAGCGTCTCTGTCCGCGATTCGTATTCCTGGCGCAGTGTTTCGGCGGCTTCCTTGATCGGCACGGCGCGAAATTGCTGGGGATTCGAGTGTTGAATCTCGACCAATCCCTTGGTCTCTAACACGCGAATCGCATCATACACACGCGTTCGCGGTACCTCAGAGATGTCGCTAATCTCCTTGGCTGTTCCTTTCGGGAGGCGTGCTAAGGCGACAAAACAGCGTGCTTCGTACTCTTTTAACCCGAGTTGCTGTAACAATTCGATCGATTGCTGTTGATTAGAGATCTCGTTCATGGGTCCCAACCAGTTCTCCGGTTTCCCCGGAGTTGTTCAAACTATTCTGTCGGCGCGCGTAAATCAGTTGGTGTCTCACCCACCGGGCGTGTTCGACAGACCGATTCACCATCAGTATCTCTTGTTCTTCGAGACGTATCAAAGGCACTCATCCCTCCACAGACAAATTACTGATTCACCAGTGGATGAGGTATTTACTCAGATAATCACAGATATGTGGTTCTGAAAACGCAATCTATCGTGATGTAATTGCTGATTTCACAGTAATAACTGGAGTGAGTCCGATGAAATCAGTAGTGGAAAAGACAAATTTCTGCGGCTATTCATCAGATGTATGATTAGTAACTCAGATAATCACAGTAAGGTTATACAGGTCGAACTCAAAGTACGAAGTGGCAGGAGTTCGAGTGGGTCCCAACCAATCGTCACTCCGTGCCCGGACTGCCACATTCGTGGCAGTTTTCACATGAATTAGTCGGGCGGCTCACCAGCGGGCTGTACACTGTGATTTTCCGCGAGTGTTGTGAGTAGCGGCTCGATGGCGTCGAACTCTGATCCCTTTGTGACGTCGCCTGTCCTTTCATCCCAATCGATGAGGCCGTGATCTTCGAGCCGGGGAAGGTGGCTATGGTGCATCACAATTGCGTGCTCCCGGCCGCCGCCATCTGTCTCCACCGGGTCTGAAGAGACAGTGGGAACAGTGTATGGAGACTCCTCTGTGAGTGCAAGGAGGAGTCGCCGTCTGTGCCCGTTCGAAAGTACTGACAGCTGATCATCAAGTATCATGAGTTTCACCCGGTTAATACACTACAGAGGGTTAAACACCGCATATTTTACGAGTTAGCAGTTGTGTGAGTAACTGAGTGAATACGTCAAATCAGCAGTTATCGGGAGAATTCACTCCATTTCGCACACAGTACTTAAGCTCACCTATTGTACCCTTCACTATGAGCCGACCATTAGATAACGTGGATCGTGGCATTCTGTATCATCTCCAGCGAGACGCCCGGAATACAACCACCCAAGAGATTGCCGAAACAGTGGGTGTTTCGGCGAGTACCGTCCGGAATCGGATTGAAGCCCTTGAGGATGATGGCATCATCAAAGGCTATCATCCCGAGATCGACTATGAGGCGGCGAACCTTCCGTTGCGCGTGCTGTTCGTCTGTACCGCGCCCGCAACCGAACAAGCCAAATTCGTCCAGCAAGTGCTTGAGATCCAAGGCGTGGTCGATGTGCGCGAGATGCTTGTCGGCCGGCGGAATATCTACGTGGAAGTGGTTGGGACGAATACCCAGGATATCACGCGTATCACGGACACACTCCACGAGTCAGGACTCACCGTTGAGAGTTCCGAAATCATGCGCTCGCGGCATATGCAACCATTCAACCATTTCCATTTCAGTGAAGCCACCGCCGATGAGCGGCGTGACGAATAATCTGGGTGGCGAGAGACAGGGGCAGTGATGAGGTCACACGAACTTATTCTGGCTCTTGTGGTATTACCAGACAGACGAGAGATCCACACCCGCTTAGTAAAAAATGGAGCAGCGGGTGGTGCTTTGGGGGCTCAATCCCCTCTCACCGTATGTTTTAATATTCTGGAAGTCATACTATCGACTCAGTAAAGAGCTATGAGTAGTAAGGGTGAAAATGGCGACCACGTCGTCCGTATCAGCCGCAAAGGCCAGGCGACAATCCCTAAGTCGCTCCGTGAGAAGTACGGCATCGAAATCCCAGGCCGTGTACGCTTCCGCGAAGAAGACGGCGAACTCGTCGTCGAACCAGTCCCAACACCCAATGAACGCTTTGGGTCACTGGGGGAAGATTACGAGCGTGGCGAGGTCATTACGCACCATCGAGAGGAGCAGGCAGCTGAACGCCAGGCAGAGGACACTGCCGACCAGCGTGACTACCAGCGCTACGTCGCTCACGACGACCAAGACGAGACCACCGACGAATGAGCTATCGCTACGTTCTTGATACGGAACCCCTCCTTGCGTACTACTACGGTGAACCCGGCGGGGAAACTGTCCGCGACCTCCTGACGGATGTCTACATGGGTGAAGAGGCCGTAGCGGTCAGTGAAATCACGGCGACCGAACTGATGTACAAAATCGCCCGCTTTGAAACTGGTTCCCCATCGGGAACGCCGACGGAAGAGACACTGACGACCGGCCGGCAGGCCGTGCGTGACTTGGTGGACGGCGGTGTCACACTGTGTGCACCCTCCGAGACGTGGCCACTTGCGGCTGAAGTGAAAGGAGCGGGGGGTATCGCGCTAGGCGACGCGTATGCTGTGGCGCTTGCGGTTGCTGAAGACACCACGCTTCTGGTCGGTGCTGACGGCGATTTCACGGACCTTGTGGTAGACATCTCGGTCAAACGGATCCGGACAGACCCAGCGTGACACGTGGGAGACGAACAGACAGAAAGCGGTTTGCGTATCTCCGTACTACGATGAGGTATGGCGGCTGCGTGGGCACAGTGGGAGCATGTCACGAAAGTCGACCCAGACAAAGCACTCCATGATGGGGATACCTACGCTTCCATTGCCGACACAGGAACTGACGCAATCATTATCGGTGGCACTACGAACGTCACTGAATCCAGCGTTCAGTCAATTCTCGATGCACTCTCTTCTACCGACATTCCCATATTCGTCGAGCCGACCTATTGCCCATCGTCATCTCGTACTGAGAGACTCTCTGGGTACCTGCTGCCGATTGTTCTGAATGCCGATGACCCACTGTGGATCACAGGAGCACGTCACGAATGGGTTTGCTCATCCGATCTTGAGTGGGGCTACGTCCACCCAGAAACCTATATTGTCCTCAATCCAGCGTCAGCAGTCGCCACATACACGCAAGCGGACTGTGACCTTGATGTCGATGACGTCATTGCTTATCTTGTGGTAGCGAGAAAACCCCGTGCTTTAGCGCGGGGTTGAATCGCGTTCGTTTAGCTGGGCATTTGCACGTGTGTCGCCCGGCTGTCTGTCCTACTTAAGCGGTCCGTCGATG
>NZ_JBPEHH010000199.1:0-4052 GCF_054177595.1 Haladaptatus ordinarius
TCGTGCCAGTCGCTCCATACACCCCGCGAAACACTGACGACCCGCTCGATATCGAGTACAGGGTCGAAGACCGAATCACCGAACACAGCGAGGACGTTCAGCTGAAGCAATCGACGCTAAACGAGACGTACAAACACCGAACAGGAGTTGAACGAACCAACGACGCGGTCAAGGGCTGCGGCCTCGGGCACGTTCGAGCCCGAGGCCGCGTGCACGCACGAACAGAAGTGTTCGTTGCGCTCTGTCTCCGACTCGTGGTTGCAATCACCAACTACGAGCGAGGAAACGACCCAGGCTGCGAAAAGCTATGAGATGGATTCTATGACACGCTCCTTTGCTAATCGTTCTATGACACCCTCGTGGTTGTGTGCCTGAAGCAGCGTCAAACACTTGCTATCGTAGAATTCGCGGTCAAGGTAGACGGCCTTGACACCGAGGTCAAGGCCGTCAAGGATGCCAAGAAACTCTGCGAGGACGCCGCTGGCGGTGTCGCCGTCGGTAAGACGGCGCACCGCCAGTGTGTAGCGTTTGTTCTTCACACGCGCGTAGAGTGTGACGTAGGCGTGGAACGCGGTGGTTCCACGCTCCGCTTGCGAGTGATAGAGGCCGTCGGTGTCGTCTTCGTCTCCATAATAGGGCCGCAGGTGGAGGTCAGCGACGACCTCCACCTGCTCGGGGAGGACGTCGAGAACGTCCTTCTGGAGGAGCGTGTTGCCAATTTGTTCGAGTGTCTCCAGGTCGAACTTGGTGCGAAGATGGTAGAGAACCGAATTTTCGTGAGGCGCATCTTCGCTGTTCTCACAGAGCGTCGAGACCGAGGTCCCGTCGGCGCACGCGCCGGCGAGGACCTCGTAGATGTCTTCAGCGTCGATTTTGGCGTTTTCAGCGAGGGAGAGAGCAACTTCCTCGTCAAGGGAGTTGACGAGGAAGTTAAGGACCTGGTCCTCCTGGATTTCATTGTCTGCTTGCTTGGTTTTAGACACATCTTCAGCAAGCAGACGTCTCAACTAACCGGCTTTGTGAAGTACTGAGTATGATCTACTAACTCACTACAGGTTCAAAGTCCGAGCACGAGTGATAGAACAGACTCACGCAGAACACTGCAACTCGCGAAAATCTTCCTCGTATCTATTTCTTGTCGCGAGAACTACTTAAACGAGAGCTGATCAGTGACCATCGCCCTCCTCAACGCGGAATGAACCACTGCACTCACTACAGCAGTACTGCTCCGGGATGCGGACGGTTTTCAACCGTCGATATCGGGCAATCCGACCGCCGCAGTCCTCGCAGACGGGCCATCACTTTGGCGCGGTGAAGCGTTCGCAGTGCTAGGCTGTGTCGAGGCGGTCTGTCCAACGGGTGAACGTTACTCCGTGATCCGCCTCGCCGAACTCGTAATACTGCCAGGCGTGAATGAGTTCGTGGCGCACGGTCGCACTGAATTGCTCCCACCCATGCTGTTCATAGGCCGTCCAGGTGAGCGCAATCGTAATCTCGTCCGTTGTGGGGTTGTACTTCGTGATGCCTGCTTATCGTTGTGCTCGGTGTGAGACCTCCCACTCGATCGGTTTGACCGGCAGGTCAGGGAAGTGCTCGGCGGGGACGTTTGTTGCGTGCTGTTGTGCCTGGTCGAGGAGGGCTGTCGGTGTCTGGGTGTATTGTTGATCACAACAGTTAGAAACTATATCAGTAGAAAGAAAACGGTGAGAGATATCGGATTAACAACTGCCGAGATTCCGGAAGTCGCTCTGGTCACACTTTGAACAATGGGATGGTTTCGAGATAAAGGTGGTACCGCATTCTTCGCATTCAAAAATATCACCAGTCACCCGTACCTGCTGTTCCGTCTGCCGAGACGGGTTTTCTGAACGAAAGACACCGCGTAACCGATGTAGTATTTCCATTGCTATGTATAGACACTTGCTCCACATGCATAGGTTTTATCACCAAAATCCCATAATGATCTCTATTATTACTGTATAGAATACTGTTAATGAAGTCGGCTCACCGATTATGAGACGCCGCTAAAACCCTCATAGTCACACTCTTTCGGTTCGTCATTCTTCGCCCTTCAAGGAAAGTCCCACGCGTTTCAGGAAGTGCTTGGCGGCGATATCGGCCGCGTGCTGTTGGTGTCTCATGAGTATCATCGGTCGCAGCATTCATGCTTTCCGTCAGTGTTCGCTGGTCGGTGATCTCCGAGACCGTCACTTGGTGTACCATGGATAAAAAAGACTGAATCGGTGGTTAGTTCGGCAGTTCTGTCCGTCCTGTTCGTACGCATGGCCAGCACGGGAAGTCACCGAGACCGTCACAGTCGCACTCTGCCGATTCAGTGTCGTCTTCGTTGTCCTCGTCGTCCTTCGACGGGAAAGCCTCAAGCGTCCCGTCATCTGTTGCGTTTTCGACAGCGGCCATGTGTTTGCAAAAGGCGTTCCGGTGGACGTGATGCGGGCACGTGCATGCTATCAGACCCTCGGTCACGTCATCGATGGAGATGGTGTCCTGTGGTCAAGGCTATTACCGTTGAGATTCCCGAAGAATGAGTGGGCCAATCGCAAGCGTTCGCTTGGCAACGGGTGCGATGCGAAGGATGTAGGAAGTAAACAAGAGGAATGGAATGAGTGTCACTGTAAACGCCCCGCTCACGACCCATGTAACAATAGGAATCGCAAGAAATGTACCGCTGAATGTTTCTGCTCCAACGAAGGTTAGCATACCACCGGAAACGATGAGCGCTGGAACAGCTGCATAGAGAATATATTGGGAGAGATCAACAAGTGCCCACTGGAAGTATAGTGTCTTAATGTGCTCGCGGGCTGGGCCGAACATAGCCAGTGCTGTCTCTAGATCATCAAAGGCCATTCGTTGGTCGTCAGTCAGCGAATCAGAAAACTCGTCAGTCATTCGTTCGACTTGATAGATCTTCCACCCATAGTTGAAATTCAATGCCGAAAATAGAACATCAAACGTCCCAAATTGGGATCCTTCGAGCTCGTCTTGGACTTCTTTAGCATTACCATGCAGACTATCGACGAATTCGGAAACTTGCTGGATTAGTTCTTCATCGTCGCTTTCGTCGACAAGTCGATCAAGAACCTCTGCTCGCCGTTCAGTTTCATTTGCCAGTTCTCCAAGGAAGGCAGATGGATCGGCTGGAACAACGGAGTTGAACAAATCTTTTGTGTAGGTGCGAAAGTCCATCGCATCGCTCATACGTTTTCGTTGATCGCCCAATGGGCCATTTTCTTGTGAAAGAACGAGTTGGCTGATTGTAACGACCAACGTGGTTCCGGTGACGATGACACCGATCATTGCAGAAAAGATAGTCTCAATCGTGTCTGTCGATTTGATCTCGCTTGGTAGCGACGGGTTGAGCGTGAGACTGAAGACGAGAAATGAGAGAAAAACAAGAAGAGCAAGCAATCCAGTCAAAAGGAACCGATTCATCCGAAAGAGAACCCACATTTTGAGTCGGCTCTCTTCGGACCGTCCTCGCATCGTATTCGCAGTCCCAATATCACTTCCGTTGGTACTCATTTATTCCTCCAGTTCGTCTTCTATAGGTCGTTTCAAAACGAGATACTTCGTTCCACCACCCTCATACTCAATCGTATCGACAAACTCCCATCCATCAGCTCCAAGTTCGTTGAGTTTGTCCGTTGGATCACTTGCTTCTTTTTGTGTCTCTTCACGTGGGGGTCTGAGGCTGTAGTACTCCCATTGAGTAGCGTTCTGGGCACACATCAGCATACTCTTCGAGTTTTTATCATATGAGCCTTCGGTCGAGATCCTAAAACCAGTATCTCTGGGACAGGAGACGTGTCTTCGTTCTGGTTCGCGATCGATCAAAGTATAGCAATTATGTGATAAAATACAACCAACGACAGATAGTGCGAGTTTAGAAAAAATAGATATTGACTGGCGGGATAGGAGCCTGTCTAAGAATTTTGCCTCACCAATCCTCCTGACGTCGGCTGAAGATACTCTTACACGGTTCGACGGATCGATTCGGCCGTCGACAAAAAAAGAGAACCGGGCTCAGTTATCCG
>NZ_JBPEHH010000200.1:0-3904 GCF_054177595.1 Haladaptatus ordinarius
CGTGGACAAATTCACTGAACGCCCAAGAAACAGACATTGACTGGCGATTCACATCCGAAGATGCACGAATCAAACTACGCCGACTTTATCCTACAATTGATAGTTGACAATGCACTAGGTTCGGCAACTACTGTAAAGGACGGGGTTTTAGCGCCTGCAATTCAGATAAAAACGACCAGTTCTTCGTTTTGCTTCTATTACATTATGCCACGACCAAAATACACATATACAATAGATGAAGCAATTAAGCATGCAAAGCGGTACGATATGGAATTTTCAGACCACTATACACGACACTGCACGAACCGACACCTACACCGGGTGAGAGAGGCGAATACCCCATGACCGCACCTATCGGGAGAGCGCCTTCCAATGGGCACACATCGTCACTCTCACTGGATACGTATTTCGACCTCTTGGCCGATAAGTGGCGGCGTCACCTGCTGTATTACTTCGCCGATACCACGGCGCACACGGTGACTGTCGATGAACTCGTCACCCATCTCGTCCACCGGGTTGACACGGCGGCCTCCCTCGGTAAGAAGCGGGTCAACACCGAATTGCGCCACAAACACCTCCCGAAGCTGGCTGCGGTCGGCGTTATTGACTATGACATGCAGGCTGAAACCGTCCACTATTACTGGGGAACTGAACTCGAAGAAGTCGTGGCGTTCGCGGCACGAATGGAACAGACACTATAACCCTCTGTCTGCAGCACGGCGCTTTTGACAGTTGTTCGGCAGTACGTTCAGTTGGTGCTGAATAGAGAGCGCGTATCCAACATGGGCTTTCGCGAAGAATCGGACGTGTCTGTGGTTCTCGACCGAGCGATCAAAAAGTCCAGTGGGGGATCGTATCAGGTGCCGATATCGGTCTCGGTAGCGACATAAACTCCGAGATAGCCACCAAGGGCGCTGAGCCTGACGTTCCAAACAAAAGCAATAACCAATCCGAAGACGAACAAGAGGGCAGTAACCCGGGGGACTCCCAGACTAGAATCCATCATCGAACCGGTGAACATGAAGCTACCGATGGCACCGAACAGAAGGAGAAAGGGAATGGCCGCAATAGCGCCAGAGAGAGCGCCAATCCGAATCCCATCACTGCGGGTACCCCGCTGGAGGTAGCCTGCAACCGCACCTCCCAAGATGGGGAAAACACCGTGAATGACAGTACCACTGTTACCACCGCTCCGACGATTGCATTGATGATTGTGTCTCCTTCGCCCATGTACAGTGAGGTAATGCATGGGTCAAAAACTGTTTACATCTGGTGAACCCATGGTCAGGATTCAGCACGTCACTTCTGACAGCAGTCAGGCAGGTCTAGACGATTGTGCGAGATACAGCACGCGTAACTTGCATTGTGGATTATGCGCCAACTGGAGACTGAGGCTTAGGTACCGTTACCGTGGAAAACGGACGAAGGATTACCAACTCCACACGATGAACAGGAGGCCGAAGAGCGTCAAACCGATACCAGCGAGCCGGACGACTCCGTAATATGTCTCGCTCATCTCCATATCACTAGGACTGCGGGTCGTCCCAGCCGCCTTCTGGCGACGGTCGATCGCGGCCACCCATTCTGGTTTGCTCAGTGCGATGAGGCCAAATACGAAAAGCAACACCGGAATGAGATCAATCATGCACGGAACTGATGGGAGGCAGATAAAAATTCTTTCGAGAACGCCGGTATCGATAGTTCGCGACCTGCTCAGTCCATTCTCAGTATTCAGCACAGGATTACTCGCTACTAAGTCGAATTCAACTAATCGAAATGGATGATGTATTCCCATTCCCAGGCGGTCGAATGCTTTACAGAGTGTCGATGGATCGGGGATCGAATTGAGAGCAGTTCACGCTGATGTACGTACCACACATATATTCAAATATATTTTATTTAGAATTTAGGGAAGAAGTTCGATTACGCCTTGATTTAATCTGGTATAGTCACCTTCTGTCTTTCGGATACGACAATATAATCGGTGAAAACGAGATGTATGTAAAATCCAATCACACTTGGCTTCCACCCCAACTTGTTAGGTGACTCGACTTTATCAGTTCTGGTCTATCTATGAGATGGAGACATCGATGCAAACTAGCCGACGTGATACCCTGAAAACCCTCGGCGTAGCGGGCGTGGCAACTGTTTTCGGCGGTGCTGGTATAACCAGCCTCGTCGGAGCGGACGGTCACGAAGATGGCAGCGACGAAGCGATGGCGGCCGTTCGCGTGGCACACGCCTCGCCGGACGCACCGAACGTGGACGTGTACGTGGACGGGACGAAAGTCCTCGCTGACGTACCGTTCAAAGCCATCAGCGACTATCTGATGGTTCCGGCTGGCACCCGGAGTGTCGAGGTCACAGCGGCGGGCGACCCCGACACCGTGGCCTTCTCCGGGGACCTCCCAGTGGAGGCCAAGACCTACACCGTCGCGGCAGTCGGCGAGCTGACAAGCGAGGACACCGAGTTCAAGCCGTGGGTGCTACTGGACGACGACAGCGTCTCGGACGGTATGGCGAAAGTCCGCCTTGCGCACGTCGCGCCAGACGCGCCGGCCGTGGACGTGACGGTCATGGACGGTGAGACGACGTTGTTCGACGGCGTGAGCTACGGCGAAGCGAGCGACTATCTCGAAGTCGAACCGGGCGACTACACGCTGGAAGTGCGGGGCGACACCGAAGACAACGACGGTGACGTGGCCGCGACGTTCGACGTGACCCTCGAAGCGGGCACCGTCTACACCGCCTTCGCGGAGGGGTATCTTACACCCGACGATGAACCGACGAACGAACCGTTCGACCTCGTCGTCGCCATGGACGGCGTGGCCAAAGACGACGAGAAGTCGAACAAGGACGAAGGCGACGAGAAGCAGGCCACCGGCATGGTCCGGGTCGGCCACCTCTCGCCAGACGCTCCCAACGTGGACGTGTACGTGGACGACTCGAAGGTCCTCTCGGACGTGCCGTTCAAGGCCATCAGCAACTACCTCGACGTGCCAGTTGGCAAGCGCAAGGTGACGATTACGGCCGCGGGCAAACCCGACACCGTGGCGTTCGAAGGGACCCTCCCGGTCGGGAAGAAAGCCTATACGGTCGCCGCAGTCGGCGAACTGACCAGCGAGGACACCGGGTTCAAGCCGTGGGTGCTGGCCGACGACGCCAAATCGACGGACGACAAGGCGCAAGTGCGTCTCGCGCACGCCGCACCGGACGCTCCTACCGTAGACGTGACAGTCAAAGAAAACGGGATGGCGCTGTTCGAAGATGTCGCGTTCGGCGAGACGGGCGACTACGTGGCTGTGCCGGGCGGATCCTACACCCTCCAAGTCTGGCCCGCCGATGCCGACGGCTGTGGCGACCCAGTCGCGGAGTTCGACGTAGAGGTGACGGCCGGCTGTGCCTACACCGGATTTGCCGCGGGTTATCTCACACCGGGTAATGAACCAGCGAACGAACCGTTCGACCTCGTCGTTGCACGCGACGGAATGTAGAGCCGCGTAGCACGAGGCGCACCCGTTCTTCATGCACAGACGGCGGCCGACTCTTCTTTTGTGGTACGCGACGGACGATGTTGCTCACTTACAAGTGACTACGTCGCCCAGTTCCGGCGCGCTCGCGTCGTAGCCGTCGTCTTTCAGTTCCTCGGTGAAGTCCTCACAGCGGTCGCCGTGATTGACCAGAATTTCGGCATCACGATACGAATCCAAAAATTCCAGTAATCCACCTCTGTCGGCGTGCGCCGAGAAGTCGTACGATTCGACTTGGGCACTAACAGGCATCACCATTCGTCTTTAGCTAAGACTCACACCTCGGTTGCGTAGCGGTAGCGAGCGTCTCTTGTAAAATCGGTCGTTGCTGGTGGATTTTCTGTGCATCCTCGATCAGCCGCTCCAGCAACGGC
>NZ_JBPEHH010000201.1:0-3680 GCF_054177595.1 Haladaptatus ordinarius
CTCCCGAACACGTGGTATCGAGAGGCGAGACAACCAGCTCCGTCACGCCAGACGCTTCTTGAGGAGGTGAATGCAGCACTGTATGCTGGTTTTACGTCTTAACCGAATACGAATGGTCGTCCGCCTTGTCGGGAACCACGGAGGGTTTCATGAACTCGTCTTCGTCTCGGGGATTATGGTCTGCGACCGCCAGTAGGATACGGCGGCGATATGTGGAACTGAGTGTGTCGAGCATGACGTCGAGCGACGCCGAACTGGTGGATTGTTGCATGGTCGTGTGACTGGTGTTGCAGAACGTGAATACTCTGAGATACGCCCCACGTGACGACCCACGCGAAGAGAACGAGGGAAAAACCCTGCGCGACCGGTGCACCCGGTTCAAGCGGCTCCTCCATTGGTGGAGCACAAACGCACAATGTGTACGAGCGTTACTGTACTTTTACAATGGTTCTATAGACGGATAAGAGTAGTGCCAAGCAAACTCGAAAACGAAGTCGAAAGAAACGGTAGATGCACGCTCTGTATGCAATGCGCAACTTTTTGTCAGCCGGTGAAAGTTGCCACAGAGCCGATTTGTACTATCGGCAAATTCAATACGACGACCTGCTAACCATCGTCGGCGTCGGTGTCTCTTCGCGAGGAGGTTCTTGTTGTTTCATTTCCAGTTATTTTTCGAGTAGGCACCGTATAACAATACTCAATGCGGTCATTGGAACAACTGCGAGCGTGGCAGGAAACCCGCTGGCACGTCCCTGCAACGTTCGAGTATCGTGAGCGAACCAACGCCTGTCAAACCACCATGTGGTCCGTCTGGTCGTGCCACAACGTCGCTGACACGACCAGACAACTCGCCTCACGGGGATTTCCGGGACGAGAACGGGTTGCTTGTTGGCAGAAGCACCATCGGCGTACGGTAGGTCGTACTGTGTCGATGGCGGCCACCTCATACGATGTGGCCCCGGTGGTTCGAGTCCACCCCCGTTCGTGCTTTTCGCACCCTTGCTGTTCTTCATAGTGGGTACTGTCGCTGCCGACAATCTCAGTGCTCCAACGTGGACGCCAGGCGGTCGAGTACGAGGTCACGCAAGCGGGGAACGTCCGCTACCGCGCTCCGGCAAGCCAGCACGATGACTGTGTGGACGCGTTGGCACTGGCGTGTCATGAGGAGAACGCTGAAAATGAACGTAAACGGACGGTTCAAACTCCGTTCGTCTAAGATGCCTATCTGACCATCGTGATGCCCCTTCCGACCGTGGCTTAAGTGGCGATACCACCGTCCTAACTGCCTAAACGTTCGCCAAACGATTTTAGGAACGATTTCTGTCGGTCGATTCGTAGACCTGAATCCAGCCGTCACTTCTAACCGTCACCCGATACTCCGTGTATCGGAACTTGACCGTGCCAGCACTTTGACGGTCGTCACTGTTCACGGCTGGCCCGAAGAAGGTATCTTCGAGGGCCGCCGCATCAACACACTCGTAGACCGGGGGCGACTTTACCTGGCTTGGAACAACGCCCTTCGCCTCTGCAATGGCGAAGACGAGGGCGGTCGTGAGCTCCCCATCGTGGTCGGGGTCGTAGTGACGCTGTGCCACCTGTGTCCACTGCGATTCTGGGGTACTGGTTTGATTGTCGGTGCTGGCCGTATTATCGTTCGGGTTCCTCTGCATCCATGTCCCTCCGTGCGTGTGCTTCTTGCTTGATGTCGAGGCTTGCACCCATGCCTTCGAGTGCGGTCAGGACTTGCTCGGCATGCTCGTCGGCACGAATCGTCTCGGTCACGTCATCGAACGTGATGACCGAGTCATCGACGAGTTTCGGCACATGTGCGTGATAGAGCGAGACGTACACCCGCTCTCGTTGATTCTCAGTGACTGCCTGTTCGGACATATCGTTTTCCCATGCCGCGACTTTCGTCGCGAGGTCGGTCAACGACCACTCCGTCTCTTCGAACAGCGTATAACAGAGATACCGTCGCCGGGGATGGCCCAGCGCGGTGTACACGTGCTCGGTTTCGAGGATGTTCGGCGGCAGGGCGTGCCCACTTGGTCGTGTGGACGACGCGGATTTCGGTGTGTCGTCCCCGTTACTTTCGTCACCCATGGTAGTGAGTAGCATAGGGTGCCTAATAAGTGTGGTTCTAATAAATTCTCACTGGAGCGGCTCTGAATTACCGGTTCTTCGGCAGGTGGGCCTCTGTTCGATAGTATATTTAACTCCTCATTGGAAAACAATCAAGCAATAAAGTCGGCAACATCACTCGGTGGTTCGACTGACTATGGCGAGGGCCAGCTTCACTGGCTACACGGGCGAACACGCTCTCTCACGGCGAGCGACGAGGCGAGCGACGATGGCGGCGGGTCGTCACCATTCCAGCTATCTCCGGGTTGTGAGTGCAACTACACTCGATTGGTGGCATCGCCGATGCAGTCCTTATAAATGGGTGTAGCGGGTTCACCTACTCTACCTTCGCATGAACTTCGCCGTCTTGCCAGACGGTGACGGTCGCTCCTTTCACCGTGAACTCAACCGACGAAATTGTGTTTCTCTCGTGGCTGAAAAGCTCGTCGAGGGCGTCAGGGTTGATGTAATCGTAGAGTACCCACTCACCTGAGTCTACGTCGATTCCATCGTGTTCTTCGAGGGCTTCAACAACGATTTCATGGACGTGTATCTTTCCCCCGTCAGTATATCTTTCGGGCTCTGCCGTTACCCACATCCTCATACACCGTTTGGAGACTCTCATGGCAGCTATAATAATGATGCTGGCTCACATAGTATCGAAACGATAATACTCTGACTGCCACATGTTCGGCCTCAATGATGACTTTGCATCCACCACGGTGACCCCTCACGTTGGCGGAGACTGCGTGTTGTTCCGTTATTAGGCGTGGTGGGTCACCATTACCAGTGCGAGGACGGTAGCCATCGACCCGGCCGATGGGGACGGGGGGATAGTTGTATAGGTTCTTCGTTTACCTCTATTGTATCATGAGACGAGCAAAATACAGATATATGATGATGAATCAATCGAACATGCGGGTTGGTATCATATGACATTCAAAGGGCACGATTTAGTGCACTGCACGAACCGGCACCCACATCGGCTGAGCGAGGCGACTCCCCCATGACCGTACCGACTGGGAGAGCGGCTTCCAATGGGCATACACCATCCCTCTCACTGGACACGTATTTCGACCTCTTGGCCGATAAGTGGCGGCGTCACCTGCTGTATTATTTCGCCGATACTACGGCGCATACGGTGACCGTCGATGAACTCGTTACTCATCTCATCCATCGGGTTGATACGGCGGCCTCCCTCGGCAAGAAGCAGGTCACAATCGAACTGCGCCACAAACATCTCCCGAAGTTGGCTGCGGTCGGCGTTATTGAGTATGACTCGCAGGAGAAAGCCATCCACTATTTCTGGGGGACTGAACTCGACGAAGTCGTGGCGTTCGCGGCACGAATGGAACAGGCACCGTAACTGCTGTTCCAGCTTCTCCTGCTCCGTCCGCCAGTCGTAATATACCTATCCTCCTTAATCATGGAATCCCTATAATCGGTACTTCCCAACCGATGTGAGAACTGAAGCTAAAGCGTTGGTCTAATTAGGAAGATGTCTGGTTGAGTGAATGTGTTCAATATCCCTCAGCCAGACGGTGTTCTTTCGGACTCGG
>NZ_JBPEHH010000202.1:0-3640 GCF_054177595.1 Haladaptatus ordinarius
TACTCTAAACAGTCCTCTTTGTCAGGTAGAAAGACCTCATTGACACTCTCTCTGCTGACCATGCTGGGGAAGGCTACGAACTCCAGTCATGAAAAAGTATTCACCGCTACAGATGAGCGTCCGCGCATATCGACCCGCAGACTGGGCGACGTGATTCTCGCGCACCGACGCGAGGATCTCATCCGCGGTGTCTGCATCGGGGCCGACGAAGCCACGCCCATGTGCTCGTCGCTGGTCGCCGTCCTCGGTTTCGACCGTCTCTGGTTGGGCATGGAGGTCACACTCTGCCAGCAGATTCAGCACGTAGTCGTCACCAGGATCAATCGACCCGTGGACGAATCCAACGGGACGGTCACCGAAGTCGTCACGTGATCGCTCTTCACCGAAATGCATCGTTTTGGGGTCGTTGATGCCGACCTCACGCATGATGTGTTTGACGTCGTATTCAACACTCGCAGCGGTGATGCAGGTGTCGAACGCATCGCCATAGTGGTTACTGAGGTGGTTCAACAGCACCTTCGTTATATCCGGGTTGAAATACTCGCCACTGGCGAGCGGTCGAACGGCGTCCCCAACCTGCACGACGCGGAGCCCCCGCTCGTAGCGCCGCCAGAGCCGGCGTTCATCGACATCCAGCACCTGCTCGGGAAGAATGTCTTTCGTCGTATTCCGCTGCCACAACGGGAGGCTCGGATGGGCGTCGAGGCCGACTACGCACCGCGACCCCGAGAGATCCGGGACGCTTCGAACGGAGCGCACATGGTTGTCGCTGTCGACGACGACGGTGACCCACGTCCGCGACCACGAGTCGTCATCGCGCGCACTGGCATCGAGTCGGGGCGGCGTGTGTGTGACAGTCCCCACACCGCGTCCATTCTCGTCGAAGCCCTGCGCCAGCGCTGACCACACCGCCTTCACGAGGGCGGGAATGAGCGTGTGAGCATCCTGCTCTTCGAGATACCACTCGCGATCCGGTTCATAGTCGAGCACAGCGCGGGTTGCATGCGCCTCACGGAGCGCGTCCCCGTAGACATTCCGCCCATAGGTTCGCCGCGCGAGTTGGACGAAGGCCTCCCAAGTGCTGACCGGCGCACCTGCCTCTTTAAGGAAGGCCGCCGTACCCCGCTGGAGCTGCTCGTTCGATAGCGACTCGCCATCGACGGCGAAGTCAGGTCGCTCGTCGAAGACGACGTTACACGATCGCGTGAGCGCCGGAACGTACGCGAATTGGTGGGTGGCGTGAATCACGTCCACCGCTGGCGTCCCGTCCTCGTTTCGCGGGAGCCCCTCCCACTGGCCGATCGCAGGACAGGGATCCTCGCCCCGCGAACACGGCAGTTCGATACCCTGGTCGTTGTGCTCGGCGAGGTAGGCATGTGCCGTCGAGAACGGAATGCCGCGCCCGTCACAGACGGCGTCGAACCACTCGGAGGCAGGCGTCCGATTCATCGTCACATCGACCATGTCGGTCTCTTCCTCCGATGGATCGTGGAAGCCGTGAGCGACCGTGCATTTCTCCTTTCGCCCGCGAAGGACGGCATACGACACACCGTCTGCCTCGTCGCTATGCTCGGCGGCCGCGTCGCGAGCCTTTCGCGTCGGGCTGAACTGGACAACCGGCTGTTCATCGGTCACGTCGGCGTGATTCAGCCACGGCTCGGTCGCAACGGTGTAGCTCTTCCCGAGGCCGGTCGGAGCGTCGAGGACGACCTCCTCTTGGTTCCGAATGGTGTCGAGCAGGCAGTCCCGGAGGCGGTCACGCGCCTCGCCCGTCGAAGGCCACTCGACATCGTGCGATGCCGCAACGCGCTCTCGCTGTCCGTCATCGACAGCATCGAATTTCGTGACCGGAACCTGGCTCAGTGGGTCGGAGCAGTCACCATCAGACTCGTACTCCGGGATGTGCGCACCGCGAGCCCGGAGCACTTCGACGGCCTCCCAGAACGCCTCACCACTAGGATACTCGGTGACCTCGGTGATGATCCGCTCCTCAAGTGCGACGACCTGGAGGGTATCGAGCCCATACATTCCCTTCCGATAGACCCAGCCGTCGCCAACCTGCGCTAATCGCGTCCCACTCTTCGACTGCGCCCAGCTTGGGTCGAGATCCTTACTCCCATCACTTCGCTCGCGCGTAACAGTCGACCGAAGCCGGATGTCAGCTGGGCCAGTGTGCTGGATGGCGTCGAAGACGTCCTGAATGTCGGATGTGATCTCGACGTCAACGAGGTCTGCCTTCGACGTCTCGGGCTCACGATCGAATCCATCCGGCCGACCGGCAGGCGTCGTCGCTCGCGCTGCG
Organism: Haladaptatus ordinarius; assembly: GCF_054177595.1. Taxonomy (NCBI): domain Archaea; kingdom Methanobacteriati; phylum Methanobacteriota; class Halobacteria; order Halobacteriales; family Haladaptataceae; genus Haladaptatus; species Haladaptatus ordinarius. The sequence goes on from NZ_JBPEHH010000202.1 coordinate 2,303, forward strand.
TCGACTGCCCCGGGATTGGCTGCGAGGATATCGTCAACGATGCCGTGGATGTCGTTCGTCTCGGTTGCAGTCCCAGGGATGTGGTCACCCGTGATTGTAGTATACCGTTTTCCAGGGTAAATCTCGAGTTCTGCATCTGGCCACTCAGGAGACGACAGGTCGATTTTGAGCACCTTCACGTCTTCGGGCAAGCAAAAGCCACCAAGGGCGTGTGCACCCGTTCCCGAGGGCGACCACTCGCAGAACGTCCCAGCAAGCCGCTCCAGAAGTTCTACGGCCGCTGGTGCCACTGCACCGGTCTCCGGGTCGCGTATGTCGTCGAAATCGAGGAGGCCGACGTGTGGCTCGTCAGGCACGTCTTCGGCAGGGTCGACGTGGGCGTACTTCTCGTCGTCGTCCCAGTCGTCGCGGTTGGGATTCGTAAGATAGTATGCAAGCCCGAGATCGTCGTCGTGATCGACCCAGCCAGTGGCCTTGTCGAATTCGAACCAGGCTCGGGGATCCTTCGCACCGGCGAATGCGTAGCCTGCGCCGTGGTCGGAGTATCCCCAAGCGGGGTTACGGGGCACCTTTCGGTCGTCGCTGTACTGCCAGAGCAGCCAGCGGGCACCGTTCTCAACGAGATCTTCGGGATAGGTATCGGGGGCAACGCCCTGGAGGTCGATCTCCGTCGTCTCGTTCGAGGTGGCGGCATCCAAGCCCGAGGCAGCGGTACCATCAGTGTCGATGTCACTCCGAGGGCAGTTGTTGGTGTGTCCGTCCGAAGTGACAGACGCATCGCTAGCGGTTGTCTCAGTGCCGATTACCTTCTCGCTCAGCTGTGCAGAGTGATATGGACAGCGACTGTTCGATCCGGAGGCGTCCCTCGTTGGTCGCTGACAGTCGGGAAGTCCACACTGGCGGTTGGACGGTCGATCCGTCACGCCCCTTCACCTCCGTTGGGGGCCGCATCTCGAGAAAGGAAAACGAAAATCCCCGCTGCAGGCTCGGGGTTTATTACTCGGATTGTAAGGAAATTGGTATAAGCCAAGGGCCGGATTTGAACCGGCGATGGGCGGCTCTGCAGGCCGCTGCGTTCGGCCGGACTCTGCCACCTTGGCGCAGTCTTCCCTTTGTATTCTGCCGTTTTAAGTATAGCGGTCTCACGTACTCCTGGCGAAGGAGAAAAACCCGCCCGAGAGCAGGCGCTCTCGGGCGGGTAATGAATGTGAGTATGAGTGGAGGCGGCGAATCGAATTTCCCAGAGGCTCGCGCACTCCAGTACTGACCGAAACGCAGGCAGGCTTAACTACCGTGTTCGGGATGGGTACGGGTGTGTCCCTGCCGCTCTGGCCGCCT
>NZ_JBPEHH010000203.1:0-3634 GCF_054177595.1 Haladaptatus ordinarius
CGGTTCGGTTCTCTCCATCTGTGGACTCTAGTTCTCCTTCACTCAGCTACTACACCAACGTTCACTCTGGTCATCCGTGACTCAGCACAGCTCACGAAGCGACGCTCGGGAAGTACCGAGTGTTGCAGCATCACGATAGATCTGCTGACGTGATTCGGAGGCAGTGTTGAGCATCCGGTCAGTCGGTTCGTAGGCTTTTGGCTCTCGGATGCGCCGGACGTGGACGTTCTGTTCGACGATCCTGCGGAGATGGTTGATAAGCGATGTGTCCCAGCGGTCGTTCACCCAAGCGTAATCTTGTTTGAGGTAGTCTTCGGCCTCACGGAGTGTTTCGTAGATGATGGCGACTAACCGCTTGAATACGATGTTTTCACCAGTATCGTAATATTCTGTGCGATTTTCGCAGACGAAGATCGACCGATCACCCGGATTCTGGGCGTAGCGCTGTTTAATGGTTGCACTCCAATTTATTTTCCCATCGATTGTCCCGCGATTTGTTCGCGTTACGGATTCGGTGTCTGTCCGAAGGTTGCGAACGCGCTGTGGGAGTTTCTCGACGAACTCGATGACGCTAGGCGAGAGGATGAAATGGAGATCCAACAAGAGTTCGTACTCGGTAAAGCGTTCGTCGAGGGCGTCGGGTTTGATTGCACTGGCGAATTCTCGCTCTGGGAAGGCACCGTGCATGACGTAGGCGAGGATGTCCTCCGTCAGCTGGTCGAGGAGTTCGTCTCTATCCATCGTCTTGGACGGCAGCCACCTGGAGCATGTCGCGTGCTGCAGTGTCGAGCAGCTGTGTATCGATCCGGTTGACAGCAGCAAGCTCACTCACAACCCGTTTGCGCTTTGGGACACCTTCGAGTTGCGGAAGGATATAGCTGATGACGGCCTGTGTAAGCCGGTGTTCCCAGTCGAGGCCGGTTGTCTCGGAGAGATATTCGAGGATATCCTTGACTACGGCCGGTCCAATTGCGCGGTCGTCGATTGCTCCGTTTGCAGCCTGCCATACATGACCAATATCTAGCAACGGATTGATGGTCTCACCGACGTCGAAGTCAGTTCTGTGGAGATTCCAAGCGTCAGAATACGCTTCGAGGAGTGTGTGTAGTTCGCTGTCATCCAACCCGACGAGATCGGGTTCCGGAACCCGAATAAACGCGAAGCGACGCATGAATGCGTAACTCATCTCGTACAGCGACGTTTTATCGTAGGTGTTCAGCGTTGCGAATAGCATCCACGATTCGGGGATTCGGTATTCGTGGGGTTGTGAGATAGAATCGCCGTCGGCAGGCGCGATTGCGATTTCATTACCGTCTTTTGTATAGGGAAGGTGAACAGGTTGACCGGAGAGCACCGTGAAGAGTTGACCGAACGCTTTGTCGATATCAGCGCGATTCAGTTCGTCGATTACGAGTGAGTCGTTCCGTTGGGTGTTCGTCCTTCGTTTCTTGAAGCGATTGAGAACGAGTCCAGGCGTGAACTCGAGGCGATTGCCGGTGTCGGTACCGTCCTCTTCGGGCATGTAGCCACCCACGGTATCGAAGGTCGACCAATCCGAGGTTGCAGTCGTCATCTGTGCCCCTGAGTAGAGATATGGGTATTCTGCTGCGAGATGTTCGGCGACACGACGAGCGATTTCGGTCTTCCCTGTCCCCGGTGGGCCAGTGAAGATGATATGTTTACCGGAGCGAAGTGCGCCTTCGATTTGCGCGAGGATCGCTTCACTTTGGTTGTTCGGGAAGTAGAGTCCGTTGAAGATTTTACTGTCGATACTGCCATTGAATGGTTTGTGGAGTGCAACTGGTGGGACTTCTTCGAGACGACTGGCGAGTGCATCTGCTAAGGCGAGCGCTTTGTCGTTGTCGCCAGGCGATCCGAGTGTCTCGATTGCACGGTGGCGAGGGAAGCCACTGTCGGAAGCTTGGTTACAGATGTCGTCAGCCTTCGCGAAGCTTAGTGCGTTTGTGGTGAGTGCGTCGAGGTCTGCGTTGATTTCTGTTGGTGCTTTTGCGGCGATGGGCTGGGTGTGATCGATGGCGTCAAAGTCCCCAGTGAGATAGAGTCGTTCGAAGGTGATCAGATTGGAGTGTGTCTTTCCCTCGGGGCCTGTGTTGTGTTCGTCGTGCCACCATGCCTTGTCTTCAGATTTGGTCGCTTTTGCTCGGACGATGCCAGCACCGAGAACGCAACTCTGCTGGTCAGCTAGTTCGTTCCGACTTGGAGTTGCTCGTGAATGGAAGATAAGAACGTTGCCAGCTTCGATATTCGACCAGTGGTGTTTGTCGTCGTCCTCTAGGCCGACAGCTGCGTGTTCGTAGGCGGTTAGCCAGTAGTCCGGTGGTGATGTGACCTTGTAGACTGTTTGTTGTTCGTCTCGGATCTGGGTGACAAGTGGATGATCAGGATTGGCGAGTGTTTTGACGTTTGTTCTGCCTTTCTCTAGTAGATAGTCGCCTGCTTTCTCGCTTAAGTTGAACAGATACTGCTGATTGACGCCCGCTCGATTGATCGGATAATATTTTTCAAGCCGAACATCTTCTCGCCAGAGGTATGAAAAGACGTCAACAAACTGGAGTGGTACATCGAAGAGGTGGACGTTGATTTCCACTCGTCTCTTTTCTTCGTCCTCTTCTTCTATGATGTACGCTGGCTCGGTGACGTTCGAGTATCCGACGATCTCACCTTCGACATAATTGAAGACGATGTCGCCTTCCTCGAGTTTTTGGAGATCGTAGTTCGGGAAACTGGTTCGAGGTGCCTGCAGATATCCTGCCTCGAGTTCGTCTCGGCTCTGATTGACCCAGTAATAGGGTGCAGTCGTTGTGACAGGGTCATCATCGCGTAATTGATCACCTTTATCCTCAATCTCATCGAGCTTCGCTTGTACATCCGACTGATCGAGTTCTCCTTTTGCATAGTCGAAGAGTGCATCCCAATCATCTACGTACTTCGCTAGCTTACTCCGGTACTGCCCATCGTCTTCGATGAATATTTTCTGGTCGCCCTTTGAGTAGGTCTCAGCCAAGATGAGCTCACCGGGGATGAAGATGAAGTGATCCTCTTCCGGATGATATTCATCGCGTGATCGCACGTCCAGTTGAATACAGCAAATCCGGTCGTCGGGATGCTGTTTGAGGTGATCCAGTTCACTGTCATATCGGTTCCAAATATGGCTCTCCCCTTTTTCGTTTGTATAGTTCCGGCTGGACGCTTCCGAATATCTCACTTTTCCTGTAACGGGGGTTGTGTCGCCTAGTTGGAAATGGAAGATACGTCCCTCAACGTCGAGGTTGAGCGGAATATCGCGGCTGCTCGCATGCTCCTCAAGCTCTGAAATCCAATCATCAATGGCACCCCGAGACATACTTGCGTCGCCGCACCCGTGTCTGTTATTTGTTGCGATAGTCCCTCTCGGTAAAAGTTGTGCGGATTTCGTCTACCGAAATACACTTGATATTACAATTATAAAATATAATATATTATATATAAATTTTAAGTGATTGAATATCACGATCATATGAGCCTGTCCAAGAAACATCGACGGGATGACTCAGATTCTCTGGATTTCGAGCCATATGACATAAATCTTATCTAGCTGAAACTCCTGTACAGCGTAAGGATTCTCATGACGTCC
>NZ_JBPEHH010000204.1:0-3625 GCF_054177595.1 Haladaptatus ordinarius
GTGGTCGTTGTTTTCGGCGACGCACAATCTGCTGAAACTGTGGCGGTCCGGCCGGGGGCCGGACGGCCACAAAGTGGTGGACGCGATCGCCGGATAACTGAGCCCGGTTCTCTTTTTTTATCGACGGCCGAATCGATCCGTCGAACCGTGTAAGAGTATCTTCAGCCGACGTCAGGAGGATTGGTGAGGCAAAATTCTTAGACAGGCTCGATAGTAATCATCAATCCCGGACCCCACTCGAACCCGGGTGAACGGAGAATGAGAGACATAAACGACACACCTGCAGCCGTCGTCGAACTGCTCGATGACTCACGCTATCAAGATCTCCTGTGTTACCTTCGGCAACAGGAGCGGCCAGTTTCGCTAGCCGAACTGACGCGAAAGATAGCGCGTTGGGAGTCCGAACACTCCTCCGCCGACGTGCCGGACAGTCGTATAGAAGACGTTTCGACATCGTTACGCCAAGACGTCATCCCCACACTCGTCGAGATAGGAGTAATCGAACGCCAGCAACACGGTGGCGAGAAGTATTTCACGACCACGGAGAAGGTCGAGACCATCGAGTCGGAGTTACAGCCACGACCGGAACTGGGGCCGACGGAGTATCGAGTGGAATAAATCCCCGCGACGTCCGGTCGTATCTGATTGCTCGGCGCGGCCCCACCCCCCGGGGAACGTGGATGTACCGTTCGAAACCTCCTCCGAAAAAATGGGGTTCGTCTCCCGTTGTGTCGTTACACGCGCAGTAGCCGCAACCGACTGTCCATTCTGCGTGGCCGGCTTGTCCACGTCGGGGAACTCGAGTTGGCGGTTGCCGTCGGCGTCAGCGTGCACCACCGCGGTTAGAGGCTGCGCTGAACGCTGCCGTTGGGCCTGCCCACGCATCTGTTGCATCGACTGGCTCATTCGTGCGTAGTCTTTCGTCTGCTACTATCCTGAACCCCACTTCGGGGATCTCGGTTTTACCCTGACTTTTCGAGTTGTTCTCGGCGGCGTTCGAACTCGTCGTCAGAGAGGTCGCCACGGGCGTAGCGTTCCCGGAGTGTCGAGAGAGAATCACCATTCTCTCGCGCGTTACTCGTCACGAGCGTGTAGACGAGGACGAACGGAATGGCAAGCAGGAGGCCCATCCAAATGAGCCCCCAGAGGCCCATCGCTCCGCCGAAGAGCCCCCAGCCACCTCCCATCATTCCCCCACCGTAGCTCCCACCGGGGTTGGCGGCACCCGTCCCGGTCGCTACGGCGAGCAGGGGTAGTGTGAGTAACGTCGTTCGTCGGATAGTGCGTGCGACAACGGTCGTGAACTGTAACATGGTCATCGTGTGTTGGGTAGTCGTGTGTTGTTCGTTGCGTGTGAACGATTCTAGATCGGGCGACAGGGACTGGTCAGGGTGGTTAGCACCCCCGCCCCTGACCGTACGTCCCGCCGTTGGCGTGCCCGCCGTCGGCCATGTCCCGTGCCATCTCGTCGATGGTTACACCCATGTGGGCTTCCATCCACTCGACGGCTCCCGGTCCCATGTGGTCGGTCATCTGTGCTTCCATCCAGGCGGCCCAGTCAGCCGTGTTTCCATCGTACGGGGGTGCGTCGTCAGCAGTAGTTTCGTTGCCGTGTGCGCTGACAGCAGGAGCGACGATTGCGAGTCCGACGATTGCGAGCGCCACGAGCAGCCAGCGTCCGATTGTGAAGTTAGTCATTGTCCCTCTCCTCAGTTACTCGTAGGACGGTTCAAGAGTTATCCCCATGGGTGTGAATACGCACAGGAGACCGTTCGAGAACGTGTATAGGGCGTTCTAATCGTTTCTGAGAAACGAGACCGTTCATCGCCGTCGAATTCGACCAAGCTGCTCTGTCGTCGGTGATGTCGAGGTCACAGTGGACACCCCTTTGGACTATTGGACGTGTCGACGATAGGCGTCATAGAGCGCGGGAAGACCGAGCGGAAACGCGAGTATTCCGAACGTCGCCAGCGTGTATTTCGCGTCCGACGAATCCCGATACGCAAGGTACGTTGCAGCCACACCGAAGGATGTGATTGCGTAGGCCAAGTTGCTCCAGAACGGTTCGTACGTCGAGCAGTAGGCCCAGTAGACCAGCGTGTACGAGGGAGCGTTCCACGTCGGCGGCTGCAGTTTCGGCCAGAAGAATCGACAGTAGGTGGTGAACGCGAACATCGTCGTGACGGGAAGCGCGGCGAGCCACGTACTCGAGTTGGGCGATAACCGCTGTCCGTACCGACGATAGGCGTTCAACAGTACGAGCGGGAGGGTGAAGACGACTAGCCACAGGCCGACGGTGTACGTGACTGGCCAGTGTTCGATTCGCGGTTGCGTGTAGGCGAGTCGCAGTGATTCGGGAAGCGTCGCCCACGGAAACGACGGATCGGGTATCGGATTCGTGAGGAAGGAACTACCCATGAGAACGACACCGGCGATGAGTGCGTAGACACCCCTGTCCGTAATCCGAGCGAGCGACGCTGGCAACGAGTGTCGTCTGGTACCACCGTCGGGGTCAGACAGCGTTGACGAGAGGTCATCTGCTAGCATGGTTCATACTACGTGCACGTGATTAATTGCACTTTTTCTTTCAAATCTAAGGTCAGCACGTCGGTTCGAAGGACGCGGAGACCGTATCGAGCACACCAGTTGGAGTGTGAGCGCCCGTGAATCAGTGAGCAAGTCGGGCCACGACCGCAGCTAGTGATCCACGCTGTTCGGGCGACGTTTATGTGGAGTTGGTCGATTCTGTGTCCTATCTCTCATCGTCACCATGGAGTCTCGCCGCTTCGTACTCGGCGAAAACGTGCGCGACGTGGCGATCGTACGATGTACAACAGTACGTCCTCACCTTACAAAATCGTTTGAGGGGAGTCAACAGACGATACTATTCCCGATTCTGAAGCAGGTCCTCACTCGGGTAGATGCGATACGTTCGTCCCTGTCGCTCGCGATACAACAGTCCGCGTTTCTCCAGCGCGCTCGCCGTTTGGCTCACCTTACTCTTCGAGAAGTCAGAGCGATCCCGTAATTCGATCTGTGTGATGCCGGGTGAGGTGAGTACCGGTTCGAGAATCCTGCGTTCGTCGTCCGGCAACAGGTCCAGCACGTGAGACCGTGGCTGTTCCTCTGGGTCGATTGGTCCATCTCTTCGTGGTTGGTCGTTGGATGGTTCGTCGGCTTCCTCGCTTCCCGAACTCGACCGTTCGTTCTGCGATTGGTCACTCATCTCTACGGCAGGGAGGTCGTCACGGACGGTGAGGTATACTCCGCCAACGACAGCAGAGACGAGGACCGTTCCGAGTACGTACCAGATGGGATTCGTTCCGTGAACCGAGTCCATCGACGTTCCCATCATCGTCCCCATCTGGCCGAGGGCACGCTTTTGTTGGTACGCTTGCCAACTGAGAGCACCCCCGAAAACGAGGACAGCGGCGACGAAGATACCAACTACGAAATCGATTCGACGCCGATTCATTCGCCCCACCTCGGCGTGGCGTGTTGCTCAATCATCTTTGCGATAGCGAGGAAACTCCGCCGTTTACGGCGGGGAGGAATCGCGTTCGTTTAGCTGGGCATTTGCACCTGTGTCGCCCGGCTGTCTGTCCTACTTGAGCGGCCCGTCGGT
>NZ_JBPEHH010000205.1:0-3602 GCF_054177595.1 Haladaptatus ordinarius
TCGCGCTAGCCGTCTGAGCGATGCCATATCGCCAGACGGCGTCCATTTCCCGGTTAATCTGACGGAAGATAACCGTGAGAGCGTCTGAGACTGTCGTCATTCTGCGGCAAAACAAGGCATTCTTTGTAGAAAATAGATACGTAGTGGATGCTTGCAAACACAAGCCATGCGATTATTAAAACAACTTTTATATTGCATAGAAGAACCACGAGACAGAATGTGTGTCCGAGCCGTATCCCAATGATGAAGGGGCCGATGACCCCTCCAGCGTGCTCAGATTGGGTTCATACGCGTTGTTGGTACGCGGGGCACACCAACCGTGCGTTCTCATAAAACACGTACCCATGAACCCACACGACAGCGATCGACCTGGTAGTTTCGATTCACAAACGATTCCCTCGCAGATCGACTGTGAACCAACGAACACATCCCATCGTGAGGATAGCTCATCTTCTCCAAATCTCTCCCTGGATACGATCTTCGATATCCTGTCTCACTCGTATCGCCGCCTGATTCTCTCATCTCTTTCACAGTCCGAGGATGATCTCGCGACAGTCACCGATCTTGTCACCGTCATTTCCAAGCACGAATCAGAAACCGAAACGAGCATGCAACGTGCGCAGGACGATACTGTGAGAGTTGCGCTGCAATATAACCATCTCCCGAAACTGGACGATACTGGAGTGATCGAATTTGATACTCGAATCGAAACTATCCGATACTGGAGTCATCCCGAAGTGGAAAAGTACCTGTCTGTGCTCGATGCAATGGAGTAGAATGTCTCATATCGCTTGATCGGATCCTGATGAATCGTTTCATTACCACGTAAGAATATACAAAGAGAATAGTGGCTTCATCTCTTGCCAGAGGATGTTTATAACTACAGTCCCGATTTTTGTGTAGAGTGCTCGTGAGGGATACCCCACTAGTCACGAGGACTCCCGGGAGAGAATAAAAATGGGAGAGACAACGACCAACGCACCAAGCGACAAGCAGACGACTGTAATAGAGCCATCAATAGTGGTGTTGATTCAGGCCGCGATCGCCGCCCGTGACGGTCCCGATCCAAGTGAGTGCCCGCCATTATACGAGGCTATTGATCCAGATGCACTCGACACGCTGTTTGCTCCACTTCACAGAGAATCCGAACGACATGGGAAAGTGATTTTCGAGTACTGTGGCTATGAGGTTACTTTCCATGCTGATCGGACGATTGAACTCGAGTCAATCGACGCTGAGAGTGGCTAAGACACCGGCAGTTTTTACTCAGAGGCTACATCTTTGTCGGAACCTGTCTCTGCTACCTCTGGTGTACCAACTCGATTCAGGAACACATGGCCGACAAGATTGCCATGGGCACGCCGCAGTCGCTCAGAGAGTGCTTGATGTGAAACATCAAGTTTTTCCGCCAACTCATCCGCAGTGGCCTCGCGAGGTACCGAGTAATAACCATGCGTAGCAGCGAGCTGCAGTGCTCGTTGCTGTGACTTTGTGAGCCCGAATCGGGTCTGAGATTCTCTCGTAAACTCCTGGATATTCTGGATTTCTAACGGAATTCCCTGCTCTTCACAGTATTCAGATGTACGTCGCACTGCATCATGATCAGCGAACAACAACCGGAGATGCCAAATACCACTGTGACCAGTTGCAGCGAGGACTGCCCCGTTTTCTTCTGCAAGAACGCGAATGAGATGGTTGACGCGATCGGTCCACGCAAGCTGATAGAGAGAATCTGTCTCGAAATCTGCGATCAGTTGAAAGTCAGTAACACTATCGTCGTCAGTTAACGCGTGCTCAAGCGCAAGACAATCGTCTGTGGTGAACCATATGAATGGCATCAAGCCATCTCGATCGGTCGCAATCGTTTGTTCGACTTCGAAAGTCACAGTTTCGAGCGTGGTCAACGTGTGCTCGAGTGCAAACTCTTCGGCAGCGATGCTGACTTCGACGATCGTACCTCCCATATACGAGCCTACCTCATTGGCCAATATGTATCTTATTTATAAACATATTATATATCTCACGTGTGATTTTCTACGTGACAGAAGGTGATTTTCGATTGGCGTACTATTGTGCCCATCTTTGGCAGAGAATCGGAGAATTAGAGAGCTTTGAATAGCGTGATTTAGAGAATAGATGTTGATCAATGTGTTGTAATTGGCACATTTATGACTGAGTGATGATTTTTTCTACCACTACACCAGATACAATCAGAAGCGGCATCGGAGTACCTCCGGTATCCTTGAACGAAAATCTGTGCGAGAGTTGTTCGGCGTTCCCGCCAAGAGACCTAAGATGCACCAGAGAGTTTGTTTATGAGGTAATGGCTACCCTTGTTGAGTTCTCACTCCCAGCCACGGACTTCGTACTTGGCCGCTTACTCACAGCTGACTCGGAGATCAAGATCGAATTCGAGCGGATCGTCCCCGTCGGGTCAAATGCGATTCCCTTGTTTTTCGCCTGGAATGACGATCTAGATGCGTTCGAACAGCGCATCCGCGCTAACGAGCATGTCCGCGAATTAAGCGAGATTGAGGAACTCGGGGATCGACGCTTGTATCTGCTGAACTGGAATATTCCAGACGGGGGCTTTTTCGAAGGATTCACAGCAGCCGAAACGATCATCCGGAGTGCCTATGGCTACGATACTCACGCCTGGGAGTTCGAAGTCCTCTTTCCTTCTCAGGATGATCTCACCACGTTCCATAATCACTGTCGCGAAAACGAAATTCCGTATACACTCGGACAGATGCATACACTCAGTGAGGCTGGCGATGACCTCGTGGAGAGTGTGCTAACGGAGAAACAGCGTGATGCGCTTCTACTCGCACTCCAACACGGATACTTCCAAACCCCTCGACAAGTTACGCTCTCGGAATTAGCGAACGAGTTCGGCATTAGTCAGCAGTCGCTCTCGGATTTGATTCGGCGTGGCAATGAAGCCCTTCTTGAACACGCGCTTTTATGTTCATCACGAGATACTTCGACTGACTAGCTCAGTTCCATTCTTCCAGTATTTTTAACCACCCTGTTCGAACGGCCCCAAACCCTAAGGATATTGTTGTGATTATCATCACACAGCCGAATGGGCAGAGTTACACTCCAAATGAGTTTCCGTTCGTCCTCTGCGAGTTTGGAGGACAAAGACATTGGTGTCACGGACACCCTCACAATCCCAGACCAATGACTCACTCACCCAAAAACGATGACCTATCAACGCCAGATCACACGGTTAGTACCGTCTGTGAATTGCTTTCGAATGCCACGCGGCGTGCCACTGTACAGATTCTCATAGATGAGGAGACGGATACGGCTGAACTCAACACGTTGGTTGAATATGTCCACGAAAATGTTGACGCCATCATGTCTCCTGAACAAGCACGGATCGCGCTTATCCACAAGCACCTCCCAAGACTCGCCGACTACAATATCATTGAGTATCGGTACTTCCCGAGCGTCGCTTCGTGAGCTGTGCTGAGTCATGGATGACCAGAGTGAACGCTGGTGTAGTAGCTGAGTGAAGGAGAACTAGAGTCCACAGATGGAGAGAACCGAACCGAGAAAGCTGAGATACGCCGTTCTAGACGAATGCTGTTGCTCGT
>NZ_JBPEHH010000206.1:0-3535 GCF_054177595.1 Haladaptatus ordinarius
ATTCAACATATTCACGCCCTATCCAGCATCCAAGACAGTCTTCGTCTCATTTCGCGGTCTTTACCGTGTGAGGCGCAGCTTTTGCCGATGCAGTTATCGAGAGAGTGGACAACTAGCGATACTTGGCACGATTGAGATGTACGGGCTAGTTTGTAACTAAGCGCAAGATGAATTGAATGGCAGTTAGCTACCCACAACAACAAATACGCGCGTCATCAGCGACCGAATTGATTGTCGGATGACTGTTGACCCTGTTTCGTGACTTGACCGCCACACTTGGGGCAAATTCCTTCCGCAGTGTCGAAGGTCTCACCACACAGCTGGCATTCAAAGGACGCATCACTTTTCGTAGTGAATAGCTGTTTGAGTTTGTTGATTAGTCTCATTTAGTGGTGATGTACACTCTTCGTGCGTACTGGGAAAAATCCAAGGATAAATGACAATATACAAACTCTGTTCGAGAACGCGTTAACTGAGGGTTTCACGGGATTTTCAGGAAGCTTCATGCACAATCTCCAGAAAGCGATGGCATCCAATCCATTGTAGACGACTTGCGCAATGGGATGTAGCCGTATCGCTGCATGGCTTGATCAGCGGAGAACCGCGCCGGATGCTGAACCACCTGACGCTGGTCTTTCCTATGCCAGGCTCGAAAGACCATACAACCGGAACCACCCCAACTCTTGAAGCTGACGAGACGGCACAGAAACGCGCACAGGCCGAACAGTTCTCCTTCGACGTCGATGCCCCCGGAACGGTCGAAGTCACCAACGAGAGTCACGAGAACCCCGCAGCGCACCAGTACACAGTCTCCATCGACGACGTGACAGACGAACTGATGGCCTGTACATGCCCGCACCACGTCCACCGCAACGCCTACTGCAAACACATGGCCGCCGTCGAAAACGCAACCGACGACGGCACACTCGAGGCATTCCCATCGGAGAACGAAGACGATGCTGAGTCAGAAGACTGCGACTGTGACGGCCTCGGTTGCTTCCCGTGCTGGCCGTGTGTGCGAACGCGACGAAAGGAACTGCCGAACTAACCCTACTCGGACATCCGTTTCGTTGGTAGTGACTCTCGCGAGGGTAGTGAAAACACCATGGGAGTCAAAACGATTAAATTGGTTCCCACCGTAAGTGGGAATATGACCAAAGTAGACTCAAAGGGACGAATTGTTCTCCCACAAAACGTCCGCCGACGTCTCGGAATTACACCTGGCACCGAAGTCGAAATCCACGAAGAAGACGGCAAGGCAGTCATCGAACCAGAGGACAATCCCGATCAAATCATCGCTGATCTCGAAACTATCATCGAAGATGCCGCGGCACACAGAGATCAACCCGAATATGACGAGCTAGATGTCGAAGCCAAGCACCACGTCGACACTATTCGACGGCAAGCAAATAGCGAAGAGACGATCGATGAGTGATGAACCGTATCTATTCGATGTTGGAGTAACTGCACTCGCACATGCAGGGACACCGGTCAGCGATGTGGCGCTCACCTACGTCCGACAAGCAATCGCTGGAGAGATACAGGCAATCGTCCCGCATGCATCTCTTATTGGCGCTCATCACATCCTCTCATCTGTTTATGGTTTTTCGAACGAGAGAGCCTCTGCGCTCATGCAACGATTCATGGATGCAAAGCGAATTCATTGGTGCGAGGAACTCTCTGAAGACACTGTTCGAGCTGGCTTTGAATGTGCAGGTGAGATGAATATCGATGGTTGGGATGGGTACTATGCACAAGTTGCTATTGAGGAGGGGGCGGAAACAATACTCACCTTAGATGACGATTTCGATCGGCTTGATGAGCTAACCACCGAAGTTATCCTTTCCTCTGAGGAATTTAGAATACTCAACGAATTCGTCGGGTATTAATTTCTGATAGTTGCTCCCTTTCGATGTTGAAGTCCGCTTAGTAGAAGTCACCAACGAGAGCCACGAGAACCCCGCAGACCACCAGTACACAATCTCCATCGACGACGTGACCGAGGAACTGATGGCCTGCACGTGCCCGCATCACGTCCACCGCAACGCCTTCTGCAAACACATGGCCGCTGTTGCAAACGCAACCGACGACGGCACGCTCGATGCGTTCCCCTCCGAGGACGAAGACGCCGAGCCAGAGGATTGCGACTGTGACGGCCTCGGGGACTTCCCGTGTTGGCCGTGCGTAAGAACCGGACGAAAAGAACTGCCGAACTAACTACTGTTCAGTCTTTTTTATCCATGGCACGCCAATTGACGTTCTCGGAGATTGCCGACCAGCGAACGCTCACCGAAAGCTAGAACGCTACGACCGACGATACACCCGAGACACCGACGGCCCTCCTCGACCAAGTACAACAGCACGCAACAAACGTCGCCGCCGAACACTTCCCAGATCTGCCCGTCGAAGCGACCGACTGGGAGGTGTCCCACCGTACGAAACAGCAGGTAGGCGTCACGAAGTATGAACCTACAACTGAGAAGGTCACGATTGCGTTGACTTGGACGGCCCACGAACAACAAGGCTGGAAGCAATTCAGCGAAACCGTGCGCCACGAACTCATCCACGCCTGGCAGTATCACGAGTTCGGTGACGCGGACCACGGCGCAACATTCACTCGCTGGACGGACGCCCTCGATACTTCGCAACACTGCGAACGCTACACCGCGCCAAAGTGGTGGCTGGTGTGCGAGGACTGCGGCGGGCGGATTGCTCGGTATCGATGCTCGAAAACCGTCCGGAACCCTGAGCAGTACTGTTGTAGCAAGTGTGGTGGGTCAATCCACGTCAAGAAGGGCGACGACCACTGACTAATTCTCGTTTAAGTAGTTCTCGCAACAAGGGATAGATACGAGGAAGATTTTCACGAACCGCTGCTTTCAGTGTGAGTCAGTTCCATCGCTCCTACTTCAGACAGAAAGGGAACCACGGTTAGTAGCTCATACTAACGACAGACAATCCTCGTGAGGAATCGTTCGACGCCGTCTACAAGTGATAGTCGTCGCAAGACAATAGTCGCGTCCGGCGATAGACTTGTGCATGGTACGAGTCTGTGATGACCATGGATTTTTTACGGGCGAAGTGTGCCCTGCCTGTGGTGATACGGGACGGCAGATTCTCAACGAGAATCAACGCATCCGCCTCTCAAAGTTCATGAGTGGCGTGCTGCGCCATTTCCCCATTGACGTGGGGCTCATGCTCGATGAACAGGGATGGACCAATTACGACGCGTTTGTTGACGCGGTCACAGACAAGTATTCGTGGGCCGAGCCCAAGCACGTTGCAGCGGTGATGGCTAGTTAGAATCGAACCGATTGACTCGGAACTGCACGGTAGAGATTGACTTCACTCCCGACTCCATCCGTGTTCGGTTAAGGAGCGAAACCGGCAGACGGTGCTGTCTTGATAAGGTTATTTTCAGAAACCGCGTAGAGAGAGGTTGTGCTAACAGAACTCTCTCCAACACTCATACGACGGCGACTGACTTCCCTCTTTCCAGTAGCGCTTATCGAAGACATCGCGCGCGAGCGCGATG
>NZ_JBPEHH010000207.1:0-3457 GCF_054177595.1 Haladaptatus ordinarius
AACAGATAGGCGTGTTCGAGCTGTTCATCAGAGAGTCCGAGCAGGTGTTTGATGATCTCCAGCGAGACCAACTCGTTGACCGGTTTGTTCGGGCGGCTATACCCACCGTGGTATAGCCGTCCGAACGTTCTCTCATCAATCTGGATGAAAACGTGTTCGTAAAAATGGGTAGACCAGTGATTCCGTAATTTCTTCTTTGGTCCGGCAGGAAGGTCTTTGACGGGAGAAAAGAGTGCTTCCTGTCGATGCTCGTAATTTTCTCTAAACATATTTTTATCCAGTATAGCAACTAATAGGGTTGAAGCAATGTATAGCTATTGTAAATAATTTTAATAAGTTACTCAATGCTCACTTGTGGCCTATGAGTCGTCAAATCGTGCCCCTTTTTACTGCGCCCTCAGCATCTGAACTCGGCAAGGTAGATTTGTTATGCATGGTTCTATGTGAAATTCGTAATGTAATTCACACTATATATAATTTGTACTAGTATATTGACTGACTTCAGAGGAAATGGAGACACGGGGAGTGCTGGTTCACTTTCACTGCACTTGGCGCGTTTATATGACGCTTGCTAGCCTGTCTCTACTGTACAGGAGCAGGGCATGACATCATATACTGAAACAGAAAACGCGGTCGAATCCAGGCAAAAAATCACTCCGAACCTCTGGTTCGATGACCAGGCAGTGGAAGCCGCGGAGTTTTACACTTCCGTGTTTGAAAACGGGGAGATCAAGGGCACGACCCATTACCCGGATGCCGGGCGGGAGATAACCGGCAGGGAAGCCGGCAGCGTGATGACGGTTGCCTTCCAGGTTGAGGGGTTCACGTTTGTCGCGCTCAACGGCGGGCCGGAGTTCAGTTTCAACCCGTCGATATCGTTTTTCGTAAGTCGAGAAACAAAAGAGGAAATGGATGGGTTATGGGCACGGCTTGTCGATGGTGGGGAAGTGCTCATCCAGCTTGATGAACACCCGTTCAGCGACTATTACGGCTGGGTGAAGGATAAATATGGTGTCACATGGCAGCTCATCCTCCCCAACAACGAAGGCGACTGGCGGCCGGATCTGGTGCCGTCCCTCATGTTTACACAGGACAACGTCAACAAAGCCGAGGAAGCTATCGATTTTTATACCAGTGTCTTTGCTGATACCGAACTGGGCCACCTGGAACGTTACCCGGAAGACACCGGTCCGGCCGAGAAAGGGGCGCTTGCCTTCGGAGATTTCAAAGTCGAGGACGTCTGGCTGGCCGTTATGGATACCGGCGTTGAACAGGACTTCGCGTTCAACGAAGCCATCTCCCTCATCGTCAACTGTGAAACCCAGGACGAAATCGACGAACTCTGGGACGCACTCAGCGCGGCACCCCAGGCTGAGCAGTGTGGCTGGCTGAAGGACAAATACGGTGTCTCGTGGCAGATTACGCCGACGATGCTGAACGAGCTGCCGGACGACGACCCAGAGGCTAATGCGCGCATGATGGAGGCACTGCTGGAGATGAAGAAGCTCGACGTTGCAGAATTGCAATCAGCATATGACGGAAACTAAGCTGCATTAACCAAAGAACAATGTCAAAATCAAAAACCCGCTTTACCGCTCCACTGGTTACAATCGGCTCGCGGACAGTCCTCAGGCTACCTGAGCGCGCCAGTGAGAAGCTCCCATCACGCGGCATGGTAATGGCCCGCGGAACCATCAACGGATTCCACTTTCAGATCCCGCTTGAACCAGACGGTGAAGGAAGCCACTGGTTCGAGGTCAATAAATCCATACATGAAAACGCTGGAGCAGAAACTGGCGACACTGTGACACTGGAGATTGAGCCGGTTAGCGAATGGCCGGAACCCACGGTGCCAGCGGACTTGGAGAATGCTCTTGCAGCCCATCCAGAGGCACATATCCTCTGGAAGGATATCACGACGAAAGCACGCTGGGAATATATCCGCTGGATCCGCTCAGCTAAAAAGTCTGAGACACGCGAGCGACGGATCGAGACAGCCTGTTCGAAACTGGAAGACGGTCAACGCAGACCATGTTGTTTTGACCGCAGCGCCTGCACCGTCCCCGACATATCGAAGAGTGGGGTGCTTATTGAGTCGATGGAAAATCGCTGACGTGGGACGCTTACGATTCGCAAGGGTGGGAGCAATTCAGTTCGACCGTCCGGTACGAACTCATTCATGTCTGGCAGTACCACGCGTTTTGTGACAAGAACTACGGGCGAATGTTTGTCAAGGGGCTGCTCAAATCAGATGATTGCGAAAACAGCTACTGTTACTGTGGTTCGATATCATTTCTCGATACACATTATTCAGTAATGCTTCCCTTAGTAATTGTAGCCTCTGTATAACTAACCGATTTTCGTACTTAACAAAGATTGCAATGGTAGAAGAACATGAAAGTAGTAGTGAACAGACAATTCAAACACGTCGCTCATTCATACGTCACACTGGCTTAGCGGCCGGTGTTGCAACGGCCGCGCTCGCTACTCAAGGCACTAGCCAGGCTGCGATACAAACCACCTACACTATCCGTGAGGATACATCAGATGAAACTGATGTGTATATTACAGATATGCAGAACGGAGGACCGACCGCAATCGTTGTTGGGGGTATTCATGGGATTGAAGAAGCGGGCTATGAAGCAGCAGATGACATAAAAACATGGTCAATTGACCAAGGGACACTTATTACAATTCCACGAGCGAATCCCGTCGCGATTCGACAAGATACCTACTCGAACGATAATGGGAATCTCAACCGTAAATTCCCGCCTGGTGAAGAGCCAACGACACCACTTGCACGTGCAATCTGGGATGTTATCGCATCATACAATCCAGATGTCGTGCTCAATCTTCACAGTTCGAAAGGGATTTACAACGAAGACATCGGTCCTGCGGGGGTTGGTCAGGCGATCTATCCGACAACTGCATCGGGTGCTGGAGAAGACGCAGTGAGGACAGCACAGTACATGAATCGCTATCACCTCGATGATTCATTCGAAGATTATTATCGCTTCAAACGCGGCAACACTATTGATGGTGACCGCCCGTTACTCATCCATAAGGTCGATGCTGACCTCAATGAGCCAGGGTTTATCGTCGAGACAACGCGCTATGGGACCGGTCTTGATACACGACGTAATTGGGAGCTCAACATCGTGCGGCATCTACTCCGCCGTCATGGGATGAATCGCACTTACGAAAACTAACTGTAGCTTCAGGTTTGTATTCGCTAGTTCATGCTTTCTGAGCGCCTCTCTACAGGAATGAGCAGAAAGAAGCATGTTGTCGAACTCTCTGACGAAGAACGCAGAACGCTCGAGTGGTTCATTTCGACTGAGGGTGTCATAGAACTCTTGTCACACCGTGATGATTGTGCTTCCCGGATTGTCTCCGCGTTCGTAGTTGGTGATTGCGATGACGAGACGAAGGCACAGCGCGAGGAACACCTGCGCTC
>NZ_JBPEHH010000208.1:0-3382 GCF_054177595.1 Haladaptatus ordinarius
ATTCAACATATTCACGCCCTATCCAGCATCCAAGACAGTCTTCGTCTCATTTCGCGGTCTTTACCGTGTGAGGCGCAGCTTTTGCCGATGCAGTTATCGAGAGAGTGGACAACTAGCGACAATAGCAACTCTCCAAATTTGAGTGTGATATACGGTCGTCGGCGAATGGGAAAAACAGCGCTTGTCGTCAAATCTATCGAAGACCGCGAGGATGCTGTTTATCACCAAGCAGCACATGGCACCCCCGAGCAACAGCTTGATTCGTTCATTGCCGATGCGACAACAGCCTTTCCCGGGATCAATCGGATCCGGAAGGATTGGGAAAATGTTCTCACATACCTTGCTGAACAAGACGCAATTGTCATTCTTGATGAATTTCCCTATCTTGTTGACGAAAATGAAGCTCTTCCATCAATTATTCAGCGTATCTGGGATCACGAAGTCGAAGAGACAGCGGCAACCTTCGTCTTAACTGGCTCTGCTATCGGGATGATCCACAACATCGCCCTTGATGGTAGTTCACCGCTGTACGGCCGCATCTCGAAGCGACCAAATGGGAAGCTCAACATCGGCCCGCTCCCATTTGGAGCGGCGATGACCTTCTTTCCCGACTATGATCCAACAGAACAGGTCATGGCGTACGGTGTTTTTGGGGGGACACCAGACTATCTTCGCGCTGTTGATGACAGTCAATCACTTAAGGAAAATATCACAGAAACATTGCTCCTTCGTGATGGTGGTCTCCATGAAGAACCTGAAAATGTTCTGTACCGGGAATTGGACGAGGTGGATCGATACTTTGCCGTGCTGAAGGCGATGGCCGAAGGGAACCGCCAGCGAAACGAGATTGTGCAGGCCGCAAGCATCAACGCCAACAGTGCTGGCTATTACCTCTCCCGTCTGCGAGAACTCCAGATAATCGGGCAAGAGTATCCGGTCACAGTCGACCCATCACGAAGTCGAAACAGTCGCTACCGAATCTTGGATCAGCTCTTTGCGTTCTGGTTCCGGTTCGTCCATGGACGATCATCTCGATATGAGGTCTTTGGGCCAGATGCATACGATGAACTCGTCGAACCGTATCTTTCGGACTTTGTCAGTGGCACATTCGAGCAGCTGTGTCAACGGGCGATTCTCTTCGAATACGGTTCTGAGTATACGTTCACGGAAGAGCCAGACACGTGGTGGGATACCGATGGGCGGGAAATCGATATCGTTGCGCCAACGAACAGTGACACGTTGGTCGTGGGTGAGGTGAAATTCACTCAACAGCGACTGGGATACAATGTCTTTGCCCAGCTCCAGCAAGAAGCACCGTATATCGACTGGGCACCGAATGGTAATGAAGAGCCAGACTATGAGTATGCGCTCTTCAGCCGGAGTGGATTTGCGTCGTCGC
The DNA here is from genome assembly GCF_054177595.1 of Haladaptatus ordinarius. Classification (NCBI taxonomy): domain Archaea; kingdom Methanobacteriati; phylum Methanobacteriota; class Halobacteria; order Halobacteriales; family Haladaptataceae; genus Haladaptatus; species Haladaptatus ordinarius. Next base: position 1,400 of record NZ_JBPEHH010000208.1, read on the forward strand.
TGGAGGAGGCCCGTGATGAACGTGATGATCTTCGTCTTTATAGTGTTGAGGACGTGGTTGAGACGATCACGGAGTAGAGGTTTTGGGATCGCTTTTCGGGGTGCATGATCGTGGAGGTGTACCACTATTTTGAACGGTTATACACCGGCTCGAACACGAAGCCCACTACGACTGGATATCGTTCGTTCCGCTCCGTGATTCGGATGCTGGTGCGTTGACGAAGTACTTTGGAAAGGTCGCTGGCGAAGATGAGTACAAGTATCGGGGCATCGAGTCTCGCCAGTGAAGTTCGCCGTCGTATATCGACGATGCACAGAAAGCGTTGATTCGAGCAGTGGATGAGTATCGAGATCCGGAGGCGGTGTGTGAGGAATTGCGGTCGTGGGTTGATCGACTCGAACGTGGGGCGGTTGATCCGAGTGAGTTGGTGATCACGAATCGTGTTTCGAAGAAGAAGGAGGATTACACGCAGTCGACACGGAGTGTGGCGGCACTAGAGCGGGCAGTAGATATGGGATTGACGCGTGCGCCTGGTCAGAGTGTGTCGTATGTGGTGGTTGACGATGCAAAACAGTCGCGAGAGCGGGTGAGGTTGGCGAGTGAGGAGTCGGACGAGTATGATGTCGGGTTCTATCGGGAACTGTTGGTTCGTGCGGCAGCGAGTGTATTGTCGCCGCTTGGGTGGCGTGAGAAACACATTGAGCAGTTTCTCTTACGTCATGACGAACTCAGCCTTAAATCGTTTTCTAACGATTGCAAGCTGAACCGCATCGGGACTACGCTCCGAGGCACCCCGCCTGTAGCGGCTGGACCAGTTGCACACCTTCTCCTCCATCGAACCAAAATCCCGACTTCGCTGGAAGCCCTCAATCGATTATCGATTTCGGTGGTCGTGCTGATAGCAGAACACGAATCAAGCCAGCCACGAGCATGCACAGGAGATGATTGGTAGTTTAGTTTATATAAAATAGATGCCATATTTAGACTGAACAGGTGGCCAACCAGTTCTCACCGCCATTATGGTTGGAATTTATGTTAATTTAGAGACCGTACTTTGTAGGAGTCCGTCGTATGGAGTGCGAGTCGGGTGGGGCAGTGCTGTTGGGCAACGAATGAGAGGCATGAGCCATGAGTAACGAGACACACGACACGCCGGCTGACGCAGAATTGGACTCTGGACTGATGCGGACAATCCGCCGCACCGCACTTCGCGGGGCAGGCCTCGCCAGCTTACTGGCGATGGGCGGCGGCGGCACCAGCGCCTGCCAGCCCCGGAATGAGATGTTTGCAGATGACGGAACAGATACCAGGGTGGCATCGATCGCAGAAGACGCGTACCTCTACGGCCTCCAGCAGGTCATCTTCTACGAGACGCGCTTCAACTACACGCAGAAGGAGGGACAGCGACGTCTTTGTGGGCGTTAATCGGTTGTACTATCCGAACGAAGGCCGACCGATAACGGCCGACTTCACGGCTGTCGTCAGTCCGAATGCCACCACCTTGTACGGACAGGGCTTCCTCGACCTGCAGGACGAACCCATCGTCATCGAGATGCCCGAGGTCACCGACCGTTACTTTTCGTTGGAGTTGATGGATCAGTACGGGATCTACCCCCTCTACGCTGGGAATCAGTTCAACGGCACCGACGCACGGTCGTACCTGGTACTGCCAGACGGGTACGAGGGCGAGATCCCGGGCGATTTCGCCGCAACCGACGTCGTCCAGGCAGGGACGAAGACCCTATTCACCGAAGTCCGATACGCACTGGCAGGTATAGTCGATCGCCATTTCCCGTGTGCTGAGGAGTTCCACGACCTTCTCGAGTTCCTGTGGCGTCGGTCGCTGTCCGAGGCATTTCATCGGCGCTCATCTGTAGCGGTGAATACTTTTTCATGACTGGAGTTCGTAGCCTTCCCCAGCATGGTCAGCAGAGAGAGTGTCAACGAGGTCTTTCTACCTGACAAAGAGGACTGTTTAGAGTA
>NZ_JBPEHH010000209.1:0-3363 GCF_054177595.1 Haladaptatus ordinarius
AGCACGGCTTGTGCGCCGGCGTACCGCTGGGCCAGGTCGTCGAGGTTCGCGTTCTCGACGCGAACCTCTTCGACGATCTTCCCAGCCTCATCCATCACTGCCACCTGTGCGTACCGTTTTGGACATCAATTCCGAGGTACATGGTTCGTTCACCCGGGACGCCAGTGCGTGAAGCAGAGATTCACCTATTCGGGCTTTCCCGGATGCCGCGCGCCGCGGCATCCGGGCTGTCACGCCCATGACTCGGCTTCTTTCGCACACGGACCAGTCAACAGAACGTGCTCTGTGGCACAGAAATCCTCTCGGTCTCTTGCGCCCCATATCTTGTTTCACGCTCTCCTAGGGTAGCAGCGTTTCCATCAAGTCAACAGAACCAACCAACGATTCGATGCCACCCTTCAATGAAGCAGTTCGTGAAATCAGTGGTTGAATTGTAAGGATCAATTAACGATCAGGACGCATTCGGTCTGGCTTCATTGTAGAGGTTCGTCAATGGCCGACGACGTACGTCCTGAGTGTGACTACTGTTCACGCCGTAGAATCCAGCCTTAGGATCGATTTCTCAATGGTGACACAAATTTGATTATCACAGTTATTATATTGGTGTAGCTAATGAGCTATCAGTGATGAACGGATGTAAAATGGAAAATACATCGTCGGATGTCATTCGGGTCGGCCTACGTACTCGGCATTGGCTACAGTCTTCTATGCTAGGCTGGAAAAGATTTTCTCACCTCGTATGTAGAGTCGTATGAAGATTGATCCGATCAACTACGACGTGGATGAGCTCCACGAGCTCTTCGATAGGGAGGGTGAAGTTGGGCGATTGGAGAGTCAGGCCAAAGAGGACGTCGTTCTCTGGCCATCGAAAGCCCAATACCCGGCACTGAGTATCGAGGATCCAACACCCGAGCAACATGAGTGGCTGTGCAAATTGCTGGAGGGGGTCAACCCGTCGATGCTGGGGTCGAAGCCGTACCTGCACGAGTTCCCGAAGGACAAAGAGGCCTCCGCGCTCACATTCGACTGGCTTCATTTCCTCTCCGAGACAGCTGGCTTTTGGGGAACGGTTGATACGCTAGAACACTACCAAACGCTGGGCTGGTTCACACCCCCGGTTGCGAAGGATCTGAACGACCACCTGTTCGGTATCGCCATGAGCGACGGCGACGGTTACAAGGCGCTTGACACGGCCGACCACCTGTTAAGTTTCGCGTACGTAGCTAAGCTCGCTGCGATAGTGTGATTGACATTTTGATTCATATCCCAAATCGAAAACAGTAGTATTATTATACCAGTGTTGCTGATCGAAGATGTATGAGCAACGAGGGAAGCAACCAGGAGACTACAGATGAGGGAACGCCGATCCCAGTAGGAGTCAAGCTTGGAAGCACGCGCACCGTCATCGCCCTACCGCAAGGGAATACCGTACAGACCATCGATGCACTCACCTGCCTCGCGACGTACGAGGACGTACTAACCAATGAGGAGCGCGTCCTCTACGGCGAGCAGGCGTCTCTGGAATACCCCGACCGAGTGCAATACATGCTTCGGTCAGGGCTACCGGAGAATGACGACGACGTAAGGGTCGCTGAGCGCTTTTTCGATGAGTTCACTCAGACCAATGACATCCCCGCGAATAGCGTCGTCGTCTACGCCATTCCAACCATCGACAACGAACAAGGACTCGACAACCTCGCGACGGTTATTGAGAGCAGCAACATCGGCAACAAACTCATCCGGAGCTACCCGGAATCACTCTGTGGCGCTATCGCCGCCCCCGGCATCGGGGTGGATGCCATCGAGCAGGTCTTTATCGGCATCAACTTGGGCTCGACCAACCTTGAGGTGTGTGCCTACCGCCGGGGCCAGCAGTTGTCACGGTTCGCGACCGGCGCGGTCACAGGCAACAAAGTCGATCGGTACATTAGCAACAATATCGAGGAGGAGACCCAGGGACGGGTCAACGTTGACACACAGACCGCCCGCGAGTATAAGGAGACGCATGGCGACTTCGAGAACTTCGAGCCGTTCACGGACATCATCCAGCAGCCTGGCGGTGGTACCCACGAGTTCACTATCGAAACCAGCGTAATGGACGGGCTCGACGCGTACGTCGACGAGACCGTCGATAAAATCGCCAACACGTTCCTCCCCCAGCTGGCCAATGATCACATCAAAATCTACAAGCGGGCGCTCAACGAGGACATCGTCCTCACGGGCGGGATGGCGTGTATCCCGGGGCTGGTCGATGAATTCGAGACCCGCCTGAGTAAGGAGCTTCAGCACGAGGTGTCAGTGACAGCACCCGACGAGCCCGCGACGGCTGCCGCCCGCGGCGCCCAGCGTATCGCCGATCGATTTGTTGAAAACAACTCGTACTATACTCAATAACATAAAGTGAGCGTGTCATAGAATACGTCTCACACACTACCCAGCGATTGTACGGTCCTCATTTCGCTTATACTCCAGTGGTTCCATCAGTCATCTGTTTTGTCCACAATTAAGATCGCGAATAATAGCGATTGGGAACTATTGGGCCTTGTTTAGACGCTGGAGAAAGTGGCTCACTCGGATGAACTAACTGCCCTCTGAATCAACCCGAGCAGTGTGTTCTCTCGTCTCTCGCGCTTTACAGATCGCCTCGTAACACTGGCGAAACGCGCTGTCGCTGGCGTTACATCACCAGCGGTCAAGAAGGGCGACGGTGGCTACGCTGACTGGGTAATCGTTGTAATCCACGGCCTCCGCGAATACCTTGACCTTCCCTATCGACGGCTCCTCGATGTGCTTCACGAGATGCACGGGATCGTCGAGAAAATGAACCACGTAGTCTCCAGGTGCCAACCCATCTGTCCCAACTCGAATCTCATACGTTCGAATGATCGTCTCACCCGGTTCGATCCGTGTTCCGATCCCAACTGAATTGACTTCGCCTTCCCATCTCTGAACGATATGTGACCACTCGATGCATACTCACCCCACAATAAAAATGAGCGATCGTCACTGTCTGCTTCAGCCCACAGGACACTCAATGGTGGGGGCGGTCCACTCAAAATGATTCGTTCCTCGTCACTTCGATTGGTCACAGGAAATTCAATCATACCAGGTGATTCTGGTGTGACTTGCTCATTTTTCAGTTCGGCTGTTATCGTGAGGGCTGACGGAGTATCTGATGATCGACGGTAGAGCACAACGCCGATATGCGTCCATACATCATTGGTTCCGCGTTCCCAGGTGAAAAAGTCGCTAGTTGTCCACTCTGGCTCAAGAGACCAGTTGCTGACACGTAGTAGTCAGAATGAGGCGACTGAATCAGTCGCCTGATTCAGCCGCTGTCCGGATTGGTGCGTAATGAGGCTA
>NZ_JBPEHH010000210.1:0-3295 GCF_054177595.1 Haladaptatus ordinarius
CGGATAACTGAGCCCGGTTCTCTTTTTTTATCGACGGCCGAATCGATCCGTCGAACCGTGTAAGAGTATCTTCAGCCGACGTCAGGAGGATTGGTGAGGCAAAATTCTTAGACAGGCTCTTAGGATGTGGCAAATCGAAATTAGCAACCTCGTTTACAATCCCATGATGAAGAGCATGAGACACTTCCCACTAATAGCACTAACCGAAACATACCAGATGTGAAGGTGACAGATAACAGGCTTTTTCGGATGCTGTCTTACTCTTTCGCGGAATATACTTTTTTAGATAGGAATGGCCATCATGGCTGTGGCCCCGGAAAACCAATCCCTACTCGACGGATTCGTTGGTGTCGTTGTTACCTCCTTGGGGCTCCTGAGTAGCGCTATTGGAGTGCTCTTGCTCCCCGAATCTCTCCTCAGCGGACTTTGGTTCGCTGCTATCGGTGTGAACTTTCTCGCCTCGGTTCTCGTCGGAACAACAGCAGGACGACAGCGTCTTGGTCTCGAACCAGACGGCACATTAACAGCTATGGGATTTTTGATGATTGCAGTCATTCTCATTGTTGCGTTTCTACTCGTTGATGTCCCATTGGCGTAGACGATCTCCACACGCGATATTATCCTCTGACTTTCTGTCAGCTAGCTTCGTTCCCAGGTGTGTATCGTTAGAAGTCGGGTAGATACTAACCGCAGAAATATGTTTGAAAGTATCAACAATAGGTTCTAACTCCCGCGAGTTGTAATCCGAATGGGGGAAAGGGAATGAGTCAGTCACTTCCAGAGGAGTGGTTTATCAAGGATACACGAGTGAATGCAGCGATTGCATGGATATTCGCAGTCATTTTCGTTGCAATCGCCGCCGTGAGTTTCCTACAGGTACAATTCGTTGAGATGGTGATGGCTGCTGTTGCAGCCTTCGTCGCCATCTCACCCGCTGTTGTCTACCGGTCGTGGACGCGGACCGTTCCGTGGCCACTGTTGCTCGTTGCGGCACTTCCGCTTCTCGTCAGAACGGTTCAGCCGACAACGTTTGGCGAACTCGTGGCCGGCGTGAGCGTCGCGACTCTTGCGATGCTCGTCGTCGTCGCACTCGAACTAACGTCGGCGGTTCGCATGACGCCATGGTTCGCGGTGTTTTTTACAGTTATTGTGACGCTCGCGACCGCCGGATTCTGGGCCGTAGGGTCGGCGGTTTCGGCGGCGTATCTCGGCACAGAGTTCATCGAGACGAACGACGAGCTCATGGTGATTTTCACCGAAATGCTCATTGCAGGAGTACTTACTGGACTCCTCTTCCGGTGGTACTTCCGGCGTCAACTCGCCGCAAACGTTGAACAACCACCAGAGGTGACGATATGAGTTTTCGCACCCGCGTCCATGTCTCGGCTCGCCGGGAAGGACAACTAGTACGATTCCTTCAGCTGGCAATGGCTGGCATCCTGGTCATCGGCCTGTTGCGGGGAAACAGCGGAATCGCCGTCAACGCTGGTGTCGGCCTGCTCGTCACGTTCCTCCCAGCACTGTTGGAACGCAATTACAGTATCACGATGAGCGTTGGTCTCGTGCTCTGGATCACGGTCGCAATGTTCCTGCACGCGTTCGGGACGTTATCGTTGCCTGCACTGGGGTTCCTGAGCCCGTACCAGTCGACGTGGTGGTGGGATCACATGACCCACGCACTATCGTCATCGCTGGTCGCCGGGGTGGCATACGCCGTGACACGGGCACTCGAGGAGCACACGGAGTACGTTGAGATGCCACCGAAGTTCATGTTCGTCTATATGTTGTTGTTCGTCATGGCGTTCGGCGTCATCTGGGAACTCGTCGAGTTCTATATCGGCGTCGTGTCGGCACTCATCGGCGGTGGCGATGTTCTCACCCAGTATGGACTGGACGATACGATTCTCGACCTAATCTACAATTCAATCGGTGGATTGCTCGTTGCACTTATTGGAACAGTGTACTTGACCGATCTCGCTGACCAACTTCGGATGCGAATGGAATCTGCAGATCAATAACAATTAGTGCGAGGCGAACCGTTCCCGATAGTCTTCAGTGTGCTATTTCTTAGTTCGTCCATCGGTCTACCGTGAACCGCCTCGGGGCTTGACCCCGAGGCACTCGGCCTGCTCCGCCTGTAGAAACCTACCGACGGTGGCCAGTAGCTATCGGGATTACAGTATTGGATATACAGCCAGAATCGTGCTCGTCGGTATACTCTCGGTTCTCAAACGGCTCGTCACCCAACGTGCGCGTCCAAGATCGCGACCGTCGGGGTGGCTTTCTTCGATCACCCCGTGAGGTTGTTGATCGTAATAGCGATGAAAAGCAGGAGGACGATCTCGTTGATGATCCAAGAGTTCGTTTCCATCCAGTCACGCGCTTTCGGCAAGAATGCTTCTGCCCGATCACCAAATGCGAGCAAGATAAGAGATGGGAGCGCCAGAATCAAGAGCGTAACTCCGATAAACGGGAGGGCATCTATCCAGGGTACCCCTTGCGCCGCGAGATATGAACCGACAGCGGCGGACGTGAGGAGATCACTCGGGAAAAATCCCATCAGGAGGAATCCAAGCCGGAACGAGAATCGTGGGTTTGCCGATGTGAGCTTCCCCATCCATTTGGGGGTTCCGTCTCTTCTCTCGTCCGGAAGACGTTTACCATTGCCACCAAGAGCAGGACGAGGATGATAACATAGAGTGTATCGTTTGTTGTGCCTTGTCCAAGTGCGCCCTCACCAGCGAAGTAGACGAGAGTCACGACCAGGGAGATCGAGATTGCAGCGCCGAGGACGTATGCGGCGGAGTTCTGTCGCCAGTTTTTACTCGTCGCGAGGAAGATGGCGCTGAGAATCTGTGGCCCCGCAACCATCACAAACGCCAGTGGAAGAACATCCAGAAAGCTCATAGTGATCTCTCTATCTACTCCCCAAATTTTGTGAATGGCAGCTCATCACGGATCGAATTGTAGCGGTCATTTCGCGGTCTCCGTGTCTCTACTTCACACACGACGATAATTGGACGCTTTCTCACTACTCCTGATGACATCGTAGTGGTGGTCAACTGAGTAGTACAAAAAATCGATAGATTGTTCATAGCAATCTTGTTCTTCTATGTCTATCCAACCCCAATTATCGAGACAATACAGTCGTTACCCCGTGTTTTGATAAATCAACAACGCTCATCTGTAGCGGTGAATACTTTTTCATGACTGGAGTTCGTAGCCTTCCCCAGCATGGTCAGCAGAGAGAGTGTCAACGAGGTCTTTCTACCTGACAAAGAGGACTGTTTAGAGT
>NZ_JBPEHH010000211.1:0-3274 GCF_054177595.1 Haladaptatus ordinarius
CGTCGTATGAGTGTTGGAGAGAGTTCTGTTAGCACAACCTCTCTCTACGCGGTTTCTGAAGATAACCTTATCAAGACAGCACCATCTGCCGGTTTCGCTCCTTAACCGAACACGGATGCACCGATAACACCAAATCGCTCGATAAGCCCAGGGTTGTTCGAAATGTCTGCATTTCGTAATATGATATCTTCTGCATATCTGTCGATGTGGTCGTAGAGCCTCTGTTGACCCTCTGCAGAAAGCGCTAACGACGCCGCACTTGCTGACTCCAAGTTCCCCGAATCGAGCATATCAAGTAACCCATCCTGGATAACCTCTCCAAAGTATGAGACAGTTCTGTTACCGAAATCGACCGAGTTGAATGCAGCCATTAGTGCATTGCCAAGACTGCCAACGCCGAATTGCAGGACGATATTGTCAGTAAGTGCGGGATTTTGCTTGCACTCAGTTCGCAAAAACGCCGCAAGATTCGACGCGATTGCTTCATCAACATCTGATGGATCACGAAACTCGTACGGTGAATCACGCTGATTCGTCCGAACTACTGCCATCAGTTTTTTCGGGTCAAATTTGACTCTTGGACTTCCAACTCGCTCGTTTGGAGATGTCAGTGGGATTGATCTCCGATTTGGCGGCAATGCTGGTCGATACACGTCGTGGAGCTGCTGTAACCCGAGTGGGTGTGATTCATTTACCTCGACGATGAGTCTGTCAGCGGCACGGACGAATCCGGGAGTATGTCCAATCGACGTTGAGGGAATCAACCAATCTTCGCCCACTGCAACCGCTTCCATTACTGCGGTATCAACAGCACCGAAATATCCTAATTCGACTTCGTCAGCTGTCTTCGATACATGTCGGTCATGGAATGCTATCGTCCCGTGGTTGATTGCATCACGTGATGCGGTTCGAGCCTGGTATGGAAAACGCCGTGAGATCGCATTAGCCTCGACGAGATCGGTATCAATCTCATCACCAACGCTCCCACCGCTAATGACCGTAAGCATGAGGTCGCGATCACTATTCGCTAGCGCGTTCGGTACTGCTTTTGGGTATCCAACACTTCCAAACCCGCTCACAACAAGCGTTGCGTCCGATTCAATTTCGGATGCTGCATCTTTTGCTGTTGTGACTGGGAGATCTCCACTGATTCGGTCAGTCACATCCCCCATACTAGACCACATCCTCGGGTTGGGTTCCGATACCGTCAGGCCACCCTGGCGGTTTTGCCGCAGAAGGTGCTGCATGTGACCGTTTGAGCATCATATTCGTCCTACGCAACGAGAGTACCTTTTCATTCTCTTGATTGTATGCACGGAGTTCTGTAGTGACGATACCAACGTGGTCACGTGATTCGCTTTCTCGCTTGCTCACGACTTCGCTCTCCGCGAATAGGGTATCGCCATGAAATACCGGCCCATGATGCCGAACGTCGTCGTATCCGAGGTTCGCCGTGGCGTTCTGTGAGACGTCGATGACGCTCATCCCGACGGCCATTGCAATGACGACCAAGCCATTAACGAGTCGCTCACCGAATTCAGTCCCCGCTGCATAGGATTCGTTGAAATGCATCGGATTCAAGTTCATTGTTACGTTTGTCAACCAGACGTCATCCGTTTCCGTTACCGTTCGTCCGTACGGATGCTTGTATATATCACCCACTTCGAAATCCTCGAAGAATCGGCCTTGCCACCCATCAACTAATTGTCGGTCGTCGCTCTGCTCACTACTCATGAACACCTCTAATGGTACGGTATATTCACATAAATATTTCGTAGGAATACCTGCGCCAGTCAGTACGAACGCGACATTCCGAGCACTTTCTCACCCAGATAATTGAGAACCAACTCTTGAGTGATCGGAACGAGGCGTGTCAATCGTGCCTCACGCATGAACCGTTCAACGTCGTACTCACGTGCAACACCGAATCCACCGTGGGTCTGAACGGCAGCATCTGCAGCATCGAACGCGGATTGTGCGGCGAGATACTTTGCCATATTCGCTTGGGCACCGACCTCTTGCTGGGATTTCGTTTGCGTGAGTTCAGCCGCGTTATAGACGACATGCTTCGCTGCCTGTACGTGTGCGTACGCTTCCGCAAGCGGATGTTGAATCGCCTGATTTGCCCCGATTTTACTTCCGAATACCTCCCGTTCGTTTGCGTAATTGACTCCCGCTTCGAGAGCGGCCTCACCGAGTCCGATGCATTCGGCGGCGATGACGATGCGTTCTTCGTTCAATCCATCTAGAATTTGATAGAATCCGTCGCCTTCTTCTCCAATAAGTCGATGCACAGGCACTCGAAGATCCTCAAACCAAAGTTCGTAGGAATGGACACACCCACTCACGGTCTTTGGAATCTGTCGGGCTTCAAAGGCTCCCTGTTCCCGGGCGTCTTCGAGGTCGATGAGGAACATCGAGATTCCCTGGGTTCGCTTTTCAACCTCGTCTCGAGGTGTCGTTCGTGCGATGAGAATGAGGAAATCTGTTGCATCGACTCGTGAAATCCAGATCTTTTGTCCATTGATGACGTACTCGTCGTCATCTCGCTCGGCAACTGTCTCGATAGACGTCGAGTCAGAGCCAGCGTTTGGTTCGGTGAGTCCCATCGACTGAATCGAGATATCACCGGCAGCCATCTTCGGAAGCAACTCTTCTTTCATCTCTTTCGATCCGTAATTCACGATTGCGGGCGTGTTGTAGATTGCACCGTGAATCGCTTGCGCGCCACTGAATCCACCACCGTTCGCCGCGACCTCTTCCATGATAACGACGACTTCTGCTGTACTCATTCCTGCACCACCATATTCTTCGGGTATGAGTGCCCCAAGCCAGCCATTCTCTGCAAGAGTATCGACAAATTCGTGAGGATACTCCTCTTGTTCATCCTTTTGACGCCAGTAATCGGCGTCAAAGTCGTCGCAGATGTCTCGAATGGCATCTTGCACCATCCGTTGTTCCGCTGATAGCTCTAGAGTCTCCATGGCGGACAGCATCACTCACAGATTTTCGTCAAATGAAATAAATCCATGGGTCAACATCACTACTTGACCCGTTGCAGACTGTAACCGTGAGTAATCCACTACCCCGCTTCGATTGTTACTCGCTCAGTTACTACAGAAGATCTGGGTTCTCGTCCTGGCCGTCCGTGAAATGGCCGTGTTTAATCGCCTGAAGGGAGTGGAATCTCCTGTTCTGCGGCCTTCTTGATGTTGTAGACGGCACACATCAGTGCAAGTTCACGAAATTCTCGGTACCAGGTACGCGCTCGCAG
>NZ_JBPEHH010000212.1:0-3262 GCF_054177595.1 Haladaptatus ordinarius
GCTCTCACTGGAGTGAGACCGCCGTCTTTGGTTGAATCATTCGCTCATCCGCGCCAGCTACTCTCGTCTCGCCCCAGAAACCGAGTCAGTAATCAGGAACGATGGGAACTACCGACATTGGCGAGATTATGCAGTTTCGCGTCACCGAACCGGCTCACGAGGTCACTGACGACAGCGCGCACCCGCAGGACCTGAAACTGCCGAATAAACCGAGATACAACACACAGGCGACAAAGGAAACTCGACACATGTCGATGGGTATGCGGATGGAGAACGGGCTCCCCACTCACGTACTGAACGGGAAAACATTCCACGACGAGGGTGTGGACGCGAAGCCACAACTCGGGACGACCGAGATCTGGGAACTCGAGAACGACACCGTGCACACCCATCCCATACACCTCCATCTCGTCACGTTCCAGATCATCGGCCGCGGTCCCGACGGAACCGACGACCCCGACCCCAATGAGCGCGGCCTGAAGGACGTCGTTCGCGTCAATCCCGGCGAGACCGTCAAAATCATCACCCAGTTCGGGGACTTCACCGGCACGTACCCTTGGCACTGCCACATTCTCGAACACGAGGACCAGTCGATGATGCGACCGTTCGAGGTCGTCGCTGGCAACTCCGATGGCCGAGTGCGGAACGAAGGAAACGATGGGTTATGAGAGGAAACGATGAATTATGAGAAGATCGCCGAAAAAATAGCGCAGCGGAGCCGACATCTGCAGCATCGTCGATGACTTTGCGATGCGTGCTACCGAACGCGATGCCAATCCACCAACGAGAGCAGACCGCCTCGATCATCGTTGAACGATTGTCAGAAGAGAGCAGGTCGACTGGGGGCTAGCGGTTGCCGGAAAAAGTGCGGGTGGTACGCTGGCGGCAGTGTCATCGCTCATGGCCGTCGAGCGAGACGGGCCTTGGATTGAGTATCAAGCCCTATCGTATCCTAAGGGAGAAAACATTTATCAGAGTGACATTCATTGCACCTATGAACCGCCGCCGCTTTCTCACTCTCTTTGCACCTGGGCTTACAGGAATTACGGGTTGTCTCTCGTCCCGTCACTCGACAGGCCAGTCGGCACCAACGTCGACATCCTCCACAGAATCACGTCACCTTACCCGGAGAAAGGGCCCAGCTTTCCCCGCAGCACCGGCTTCTATTCAATCTTCATTTTGGCAGCTATATCGCCACGACAAGTCGAGTACTGGCCGTGCTGGTCGTGGGTTCTCTTCGGACGCCTTCCCCTTGGCGAACGTGTGGGACACCGAAATGTTCGATGCCGATGCGGGCTGTCGCTACCCGACGATCGCTGACGGTATCGTCTGTGCTATCAGCACTGGAAAAAGCAAACTCGTCGCCTTCGAGTCCACAGATGGCAGCATCCGATGGACGTTCGATGGTGGGGAGTTCGACGGCATCGGTATGCCGACCACGCCGCCAGCCATCGGTGGCGATACCGTAAACGTCGGATTCACCTATCAACGAGCCTGTCGATCAACCGGTTGTGAGGACGCATCGTTCGTTGCGGGGCGCATGTTTGCGCTCGACCGCAACTCCGGGGCTGTTCGGTGGACGGCGGCCGGAGACACGGGTATGCACTAAAACCTTCGATCAGTGTGCTTGTTCGGGGAAACAGTCGGGACACAGTCGGAGATCCGTCTCGCTTGGGGCGACGTCTTTCTCTTCTGCGGCCCGAATGGTGCCCTCGCTCAGATCGCAGTCTGGGTCGGGCGCGTGCGCTGTCTCTGCGAGTGCGAGAATCGTCATGAGAGAGGGATGGTACTGGGATTAGAAAGGTGTTCGGGGCGTCAGCCGTCGCCATGACTCACGGGTCAGCTGATAATCATCGAAGTGTGGTGTGTGGCTTATCTTGTGGTAGCGAGAAAACGCCGTGCTTTAGCGCGGGGTTGAATCGCGTTCGTTTAGCTGGGCATTTGGCTGACCTGGGACTCGCCATGGATGCCGATTTAGATGGCACGTACTGGCTGACCGCGAACCAGATCCGGACTCCACACGCGGCGGTGACAGCGGTGTGGAGTCCCGCAACGCCCGATATATGCGGAACTTGATGCTGGCCTCGTAGCCCTGAACGATTATTTCGTTCCGACGTGTGATTCGTCATATGGCTTCCGAGGCAGTCACGGTAGACATCGAAGGACGTATCTCGACGATCACGCTTAACCGCCCGAAGGCGATGAACACATTTAGCACGGGATTAGCTCAAGATCTCGATGATGCTCTTCGGGAACTCGATGAGAATGATGACGTTCGAGCCATCATCGTCGAGGGTGCTGGGAACGTGTTTTCAGCGGGAATTGACCTGACTGAGCACGGCGATTTTGATACCCAACGGGAGTATAAAAAATGGGTTGGACAGATGGAGAAGCCATTTCAAACGCTCGTACACATGCGGACGCCCGTCATTGCGGCAGCCCATGGTCACGCCGCCGCGAACGGAATCGGCCTCGTTGCCGCGTGCGATCTTGCGATACTCGCGGAAGGAACCAAACTCGGTGCGACCGCCCCCAAAGTGGGATTGTTCTGTATGGGGCCTGCTGTGCCGTTGATGCGCTCGCTTACGCAGAAACGGTGTCTCGAACTCCTGTTGACAGGCGAGCTCATTGATGCCGAGACTGCACTTGACTGGGGACTCGTTAATCGCGTCGTCCCTGAGGACGACCTCCAAGAGGAGGCAATTGCGCTTGCAGAGTCAATCGCAGAGAAGAGTCCGGTCGCCGTTCAGATGGGCAAACAGGCCTATTACGTGATGAACGATCTGGACTATGACACCGCCCTCGAGTACTCGAACGAGCAGTTCGCCTCGCTGTGTACGACAGACGACGCGAACGAGGGCATCGATGCGTTCCTCGATAAGCGTGAGCCCGAGTGGCCTGGTACGTAGTCCAGTTACTCAGTGACTCTTCTAGAATTAGTCGTCACGGTAGTATCGCTCGCAGAGTTCCAAGAACTGTCGTTTGCGTTTCGCTGCTTGCATCACTGCCTCCGCGTACTCAATGATAGTCACTTCGTCCGGATTCGGGAGATGTGCTTGAAGGCTTTCGCCGTACTCGTCAACACGCGCTTGCAAATCGCTGACTTCCCCTGTCGACGGGTTCAGGGTAGTAGCTCTCGCAATCTCGCTAGTTGTCCACTCTCTCGATAACTGCATCGGCAAAAGCTGCGCCTCACACGGTAAAGACCGCGAAATAAGACGAAGACTGTCTTGGATGCTGTGATGGGGCGTGAATATGTTGA
>NZ_JBPEHH010000213.1:0-3261 GCF_054177595.1 Haladaptatus ordinarius
ACAAGAGTAGTTATGTAACGAGGGGTCCTAAGC
Source organism: Haladaptatus ordinarius (assembly GCF_054177595.1). NCBI lineage: Archaea > Methanobacteriati > Methanobacteriota > Halobacteria > Halobacteriales > Haladaptataceae > Haladaptatus > Haladaptatus ordinarius. Next base: position 34 of record NZ_JBPEHH010000213.1, read on the forward strand.
CTGCCGGTTTCGGCGGTTGCGTAGTGAAGTTTACGCGATTCCCGCCCGGCCTAAAAGGCCGGGATTCCCTCGCTGATTGAAGATGGAATCCGCGTCGCCCCAGTCGTGACACAGTTCCATGTCCGGGTGGTGGCATCGACTCGTGTCGACTGGGGCGTTCGAGATGACAGGTGTCGTTGGTGACTGGTGGCTGACGGTCTTGTCTTCCCGATGCTACATGCCGTTCCTCCCTCGGTGGGAGGCAGGCTAGTACTGGAGCCGGTAGCAACCGACTCAGATAGACCATCACCACACCGATGAAAAACTATTGTGACCAGTCTCTCAAAACACGGCTGGCTACTGGTTTTGAGCCGTAAACGATAGGCCTCTACAGGTCACCTCGGAAGTGGACGAACCGAGTGAGTTCAGTGTACACCACCGCAGGAGCGTATCGTCCTTCACGAGTCGATTTGAGACAAAAATCGAGTCCCGGATTCACTCGCTGCCGTCAGTGCTCCGTTCTGTCTCTCGGAGCCAGTAGCTGGCTCCTCGAAGGTGCGTTCGTCGTCCCGTTCGATTCCAGGACCCTCGCGAATCTCTCTCGGAACGGTGACTCGAACCCCTGTCGTCACGCGTGACGTGGCGCATCGGTAACGATGACGAGATACTCGACGGGTCAGACGGGGTCATCGTCTCACCGATTTCCCGCACCGTACGTTGAAGCGTCCGTAGCGTGTACACAGAGTATGTGTGGACGTAACGCTCTCTTCGTCGACCAGCGGGAACTCGAGGACCGCTTCGACGCGAAGGTCGCCACCGATGGCGGCTACACACCGCGATACAACATCGCCCCCGGTGAACCACTGGAGATCATCACCAACGAGTCGCCAGACGAGATAGACCAGTACCACTGGGGACTGATTCCGTTCTGGACCGACGAACCCGAGGAAGGCATCATCAACGCCCGGTCCGAAACCGCTGGCGAAAAGCGCGTGTTTGGGGATGCGTGGGAGTCCCGCCCCTGTCTCGTCCTCTCGTCGGGGTTCTACGAGTGGCAGACGCAGAACGGCGGGCCGAAACAGCCCTATCGCGTGCATCGAGAGAACGACCCGGCCTTCGCGATGGCCGGGCTCTGGGACGTGTGGGAAACCGACAAGCAAGCGATTCCGTGCGTGACCATCCTGACTACCGAACCCAACGAGAAGATGAAGCCGATTCACGACCGAATGCCCGTCGTACTTCCGAGAGAGGAAGAAGATCGATGGCTCTCAACCGGGCCGGACGAGCGCGAAAAACTGTGCCAGCTGTATCCGGCGGACGACCTGGCCGCCTACGAGATTTCGACGCGAGTCAACGATCCGAGCCACGACGACCCCACGGTCATCGAGCCCCTCGAACACGAACAATCCGGGCTCGGTGAGTTTACTTCGGAGTGATTCACCCGAGAGAGCCAACGGAGTAATCGACCGAAGAGAGCCACTCGCTCCGAAATTAAACCCATCTTCTGCGCCGCAAAATCGGGTCGTTATTATCCGGGCAGTGTGTGCGCCCAAACATGATGCCCTCACTCGTTATTCGGACGTGGGGTATCACCCTCGGACTCCTCGCCGCTGCCGTCCTTGGTGTCACAGCCGTGGTTCGGACGGGCGTTCCGCTTTCCGTCGTGACCGTCGCTCTGCTTGCATTCTCCGGCATCGCGTACGCATCCTACCGGTCTGGTGGTCGGTACGCGTTCGAACACGAACACGCCAGGGTGCTCGAATCCGAGGAATTTCCGGAGCTCCAACGAGCGATGTGCGACGTGTGCGAGTCCGCCGGTCGTCCCGTTCCCAGACTCGTCTTGCTGGAGATGGACGCACCGGGTGCGGTCGTCGGCTACGACGACGGCGAACCCGTCGTCACCATCGATCCGCTCCTCACGCAAATGGTCAGCCACGAGGGTGTCCGTGCGCTGTTTGCCCACGAACTCGGTCATCTTGGAACGGACCTTCACACGGATGCTCTCCGTGCGTACATCCCGCAGATTCTCGGCTTCTGCGCCTTCTGGCTCGTCTTTCTCGCTGGCCGTGGTTCCGGTGTCGCCACCGCCGGGTCATTACTGTTCGGCGTGCTCGCGTTCGTCGACGACTGGCGAGTCCGCGTCGTTCGCTACATACTCGGCGTCGGCATCGAACCACTCGCGCTCGTGGTGAGTCGCTACGCGAACCGACTGGAAGAATACCAAGCGGACGCCTACGCTGCCAGCGTGGTCGACCACGAGTCGATCGCCGAGGCGCTCTATCGGGTCGCCGCCGTTGCGACCGGCGAAAACATCGAGGACGTCGCTGGACCAGTTCCGTGGAACGCAGACCGCTCGCTTCGTTTCACACTTTTCGCCACCCACCCAACAGTCGAGAACCGTGTCGATCGGCTCGGTTGTGAGATTCCGGTCTGGGCCAGACCGTATCAACCTCACCGAACGGCCTGACAGTACTGGAGGCTTGGCCTCGAGGTTCGAATCGTCTGCCCTCATTTGGCACCAGATTGACTAGTCACGAACGACTGCAGTGACAGGGATATGTAACATATATCGAATTGAGCATGGATTTCGAGTAGCGTGATGGTATTCTCTTGGCACCAGTGGTCGCATCGACGAGCATGATGGTACACCCCGTAGTAGTCCACAAGTTCGATGGCTCCGTCAGTTTCCGTGCCACAAACGCCGGTGTACAGATCGGCCATACTCCGGGAATTGGACGGACAATAGGGGGTGTAGACTGCTGTTTTCGCACGGCGGCGAAGGCCGCTTTCGCGGTGGCGCGAGTGAGGATGTCGTAGAATGCGAATCGGTCGTATTAACACGGAAGAGACGCTGTGCGACGGCGTTCTGGATTGAGGTCCATCCCGAGAGCAACGTCCGTATCCTGCTCAGTCGAGTCAGAAAACAGAATTCGACGGTACACCCCCAGATTCTTCGGTCAAATCAGGCGTTTCAGGATTTTCGAGCAAGATGGAACCGATTACGGTAGTTTTGCGCTATATTCCTGTCTCAGACTCCTTTGATGGTGAATTCGGACAAATACCAGATTCAGCAGTACTGCGACCAGTAGCTGAATCCATCCAGAGAGTGTCCCTTAATAACGGTACAAATGGCTGTGTTGAATCGCCATACAGCAATGGAATTCATTGTTTCACGGCTCGCTTGATGTTATAGACCACACACATCAGCACGATTTCTCGGAACTCACGAAACCAGGATCGCGCTCGCAC